>CAZRWF010000188.1:0-1560 GCA_964603685.1 uncultured Chitinophagaceae bacterium | reverse complement strand
GAACGATATTAACCGGTGGCTGGTACTATGCCGACTATCGTTCGAAATTCTTCGAACGGGAAAAACAAACATTATCGATCGTAGCGAAATTCCGTATTGATGAAATTGCTCAATGGAGAAAAGAGCGATTAGCGGATGCGGCGCTGATCAGCAATTATCACAACATTGCAGAGATCTGTCTCCCGCGAATGAATACAGAATCACGTCGTGTGCGGACAGAAATCACCCAATGGTTGAACATTCTGAAAACAACCAATCAATATGACAAAATTACGGTAACGGACCGATTCGGGAAAACGATTCTCAATATTCCGGATGACGGTTCTCCGTTGTCGCGGCATATGACCGACCAATTCGGCGTGGCGGCTGCGCAAGGACCTTATTTTGTCGATTTCCATCGAAATGAACACGATCACAATGTCTACCTCAGCATCATCATTCCCATCCGGGAAACCGACGCCTCATCCGTTGCCGGATTTATCGTTCTGCGGATCAATCCGGAAGTGTATTTGTATCCACTCATCAACAGACCAAAAGAACTCGATTCCGACATTTTTACACTTATTTTCCGTCGAGATGGGAATGCGGTCACTTTTTTAAATAAACTGCGGGACGATACTACCACTGTCTTAACTTTTCGGATTCCGTTAAGCAACACAAACGTTCTTTCGGTACAGGCAGCCCACGGCAAAGAAGGGATCGTGGAGGGAATCAATTATCTCGGACTAGCGGCGGTCGGATATGTGGGAAAAATTCCCGACACCCCTTGGTATTTTGTCTCCTTCCTGAATATCGATACGATCAATACAACGTTGAATGAACGGTTGTGGGGAGTGATTTTAACCGTACTTGTGCTAATCGCCGGAACCGGTGCTTCCGTGGTGATATTATGGCGGCGCGAACAGGTGATGTTTTTAACCGAGCAGTACCGGACGGAGCGGGAAAAAGCATCGCTTCGGACGATTATTCAAAGCAGTTTGAATGAAATATACCTTTTTGCCGCCGATGGCCTCCGGCTCACGTTCGTCAACGACGGCGCCGCTCGGCATCTCGGGTATACTGCCGAAGAATTGCAGGGACGGCTGGTGTCGGACATTCTTTCCGACTATACCGAAATCCGCCTCCGTGCTTTGACGGATAAAATAATTGCGGGAGATGAACAACTTACCGTACTGGAAACCGTTCACCGGTGCAAAAACGGCAGCACCTATCCGGTGGAGATGCGGTTGCAGCGGATGGAGTCGCCGGAGGGACTGCAGATTCTCGTCATTGTTCAAGATCTGAGCGAACGCAAGCGAGCGGAATTTACAATCAATCGCACGTTGCGTGAATTACAACGGTCCAACAACGAGCTGGAGCAATTCGCCTACGTTGCCTCGCATGACCTTCAGGAACCGCTCCGCATGGTAGCAAGTTACACGCAACTTTTGGAACGGCGCTACGCCCCACAGCTGGATGACGATGCAAAGACCTTTATCCGTTTCGCAGTGGACGGTGCTATGCGAATGCAAATGCTGATCAACGATCGTCCGGCGCCGATATTCTATGCCGGTCCGGATC
>CAZRWF010000187.1:0-1563 GCA_964603685.1 uncultured Chitinophagaceae bacterium | reverse complement strand
GTATTCCCGATGACGTTCTTCCGATGTTGGCGGGAGGAAAAAAGCGGCGAATTGATCGGAATTTACGAGCCCGTGCGGACTACTCCGAAGAGATCAAGGGGAAGAAAGGATCTTCCGTAAGAACGTTCCGGTATAGGATTGGCTTTTTTTTGCGAGCTCTTCCGGAGTGCCGACCGCAATAATGGATCCGCCGTTCTCTCCGCCGCCCGGCCCCATATCAATGATGAGATCGGCACATTTGATCACATCGAGATTGTGTTCGATCACCAACAGAGAATTGCCGGCATGAAGAAGAGCGGTGAAACACTTTAACAGTTTGGCAATGTCGTCGAAGTGCAGTCCGGTGGTGGGCTCGTCGAAGATGAAGAGCGTATGCCCCTCCTTTTTTTCGACGAGATGCGTCGCCAACTTGATCCGCTGTGCTTCGCCGCCGGACAATGTGGTCGCCGCTTGACCGAGCCGGACGTATCCCAGTCCCACGTCGTCCAGCACCTGCAGTTTTTGCGCAACCTTTTTTCCGTCGGTATGACCGCCGAAGAACTGTATCGCATCCTCCACCGTCAGCGCGAGAATTTCGTCCACGTTCCTGCCGTTCCAGCGGACCTCCAGCGCTTCTTTTTTATACCGTTTCCCTCCACACGATTCGCATGTGAGATACAGATCGGCCATAAACTGCATTTCCACTTTTTGCAGTCCGTCCCCTTCACAAATGTCGCAACGGCCGCCGGGGACATTAAACGAAAAGAATCCGGGCTGATATCCGCGCAATTTTGCAGCGGTTGTTTTGGAAAGAAGTTCGCGGATACCGTCGAACACGCCGATGTAGGTGACGGGATTGGAGCGGGGCGACCGGCCGATGGGCGATTGATCGATCACTTCGATGAATTGCAGATGTTCCCAACCGCGAATCTCGTGCACGCCGTTGAGTCGTCCCATCTGGCCGTTCAGGCGCCGGCGGATCCCTTCGCCGATGATGTCGTGCACCAGAGTGCTCTTCCCGGAGCCGCTCACGCCGGTAACGCAGACGAACATATTCAACGGAATTTCGACATCGATGTTCTTCAAATTATGTTGGAAGGCATTCAGCACGGAGACCGACTTCTTCCCTTTTTTCCGGCGGGTCCGCGGCGTGGGGATATTCAGCCGGCCGGAGAGATATTTTCCGGTCAAGGACCGTTCGTCCGCCACCGCCTCGTCGTACGTCCCTTCAAATACCACTTCGCCCCCCCGCTCACCCGCTTTCGGTCCGATATCGATGATGCGGTCCGCCGCCTTCATCATGTCGGCATCGTGTTCCACCACCAACACCGTGTTTCCGACATCACGAAGCCGCTGCAGGATGGCAATGAGACGGTCGTTGTCCAACGGATGGAGTCCGATACTCGGTTCATCCAACACGTAGATCGATCCGACGAGAGACGATCCGATGGAAGTAGCAAGATTGATCCGCTGCGACTCACCGCCGGATAACGTATTGCTGAGACGGTCCAGCGTCAAATAACCGACACCGACATCCACGAGATACCGGAGTCGTTTACGGATCTCCTGTAAGATCCGTTTTCC
>CAZRWF010000186.1:0-1687 GCA_964603685.1 uncultured Chitinophagaceae bacterium | reverse complement strand
ATGGCTATGGTCGCGTTAATGCCTACAAAGCCCTGAAATATACGCTGGAAAATTACGGCGGCACACTCACGCAGAGTTTTACGATCCCGGCCGGAGAAACATGGAATTTTGCCGCCGGAGTGACCATCAAATTAGAGGCCGGTGTCACCTTGACATCCGAAGGTGTTCTGAATGTCAGTGGCTCTTCCGGTTCGCGGGTGACGTTTACCTCGGCCTCCGGCACTTCTCCCGGATCATGGGGCTCGATCGTATTAAAAGGATCGGGCGCCACGGGCTCAACGATCAATTATGCACGGATACAATACGGCACGGAGATCAAAGTAGAGGAGGTTCCGAGTTTTACCGTCAGCAATTCGATCATCGAAGAGATGGTCAACGGCGTGAACGCAATTGAATCGAACGGGTGGGTGACAAGCAATACGATCGACACGCCGGAAGATCACGGCATTATCGCCAACGGTTCCACGATCGCTTGTTATCACAACATCATCACCAAAAGTGATTACAATGGTGTCGGAATATTATATGCCGCCGGAGCCTATGACTATGTGTGGCATAACGATATTTCCGGTTTTGCATGGGGAATCGGATCGATCTACGGATCGAGTCCTCAATTCGGACATCCCTCGAACGGCGGAATCAATAATCGGGTCCAGGATTGCGGAAGCGGCATGGAAGTATACCAATATAGCTCCATTTTAATGGCGGATTATCATCCGTCGACCATCGTCTATAGCAGAAGTTCTTTCCTCAACGACAACAATGTACACGCGCGGGTATATGAAAATTCCGATGTGTACGCGCAGAGAAACTGGTGGGGACAAAGTCCTCCCAGCGCGTCGATGTTTCAAATCTACTCCGGATGCGGGATGGACTATTCGAACCATCTCACGACCGATCCGTGGGTGCCGAGTTTGATCGTCGCTGAAAATCCCGGCGGGTCAACAATGGTGAACAATTCTTCGGGCCAACACACAATTCACCCGCTCGATCGAGCAATGATGTTGAAGTCCGAAAAGAAATATGGTGAAGCATTCGACCATCTTCGGAATATGATCGATCAGGGAGAATTCGTCACTTCGGCCGTACATCTTTTGTCTTCACTGTATAACGATACGCTCGGAACGGAAGTGGAAAAGTATTTATCCCGCCTGCCGGTGGAAAAATCTCCGCTGGGGGCGTACTTATATTCAAAAATACTCGTCAAAAAGAACCAAACAGAAGATGCCATAGAACAGTTACGAAGGATTCCCGATGGAAATTCTTTTTCGACGGCAGCGAAGCTCTCCGAATTTTATATCGCACTGCATAAACTCGGAAACCGCACCCGTGCGGAAGAGATCCTTACCGGTTTGTCTCAGACATCAAAAAGTTATGATGCCGGAATCGCATTAGCGTTCCACGATTATGCCACGGCAACGCAAGCAACGTTTGGCGGCTCGGAGCAACAGTCGGGCGCGGCTTCACATGAAAAACGTAAAAACCCAATCACATTCTCGTTGGAACAAAATTACCCCAATCCGTTCAATCCCTCCACAACAATACGGTTTCACCTTCCGGAATCGCGTTTGGTGGAATTGAGTGTTTTTGATCACCTCGGACGCTCCGTGAGCACGCTCGTGAATGGATACAGAACCGCCGGAAGTCATACCGTGAACTTTACCTCGCGGTCGTTGGCCAGCGGCGT
>CAZRWF010000185.1:0-1765 GCA_964603685.1 uncultured Chitinophagaceae bacterium | reverse complement strand
CGACATGAACTATATCGTACAATATTGGAACAAAGGGGCCGAAGAGATCTTCGGATGGACGGTGGAGGAGGCAGTCGGAAAGGATATTCGAATGTTGATCTATCCGGAAAACGAGACCTTTTCCGAGATTCTCGCGGAACTGATGCGTAACGGGTCGTCACGATCCGAATTGACGCTGCGATCCAAAAACCGTGGCCGTATCGTCGTCGAAGTCCGCTTCACCTTGTTGCGTGACGAGTCCGGTGCACCAAGCGGCGTTCTCACGATCAGCAATGACATTACGGAAAAAAAACATATCGAAGCGCAATTTCTCCGGACACAGCGGCTCGGAAGTCTGGGCACGCTCGCCGGCGGGATCGCCCACGACTTCAACAACGTGCTGGCGCCGATACTGCTCGCGATCGAGTTTTTAAAGAAAAAGAACGCGGACAGCGCTACCGCCCCCATTCTCGATTCCATCGAATCGAGCAGCCGGCGCGGGGCAGAGATTGTAAAGCAGATCCTCGGCTTTGCCCGCGGAATGGAAACAAAAAAATCGGAAATTCAGGGGCGCCATATCATCGAAGAAGCGGTGAAGGTATTTAAACAGACGTTCCCCCGTTCCATCTCCATACTGAACAATGTACCGAATTCGATTGAAACGATCACCGCCGATCCGACCCACTTTCATCAAGTGATTATGAATCTGGGAGTAAATGCCCGAGACGCCATGCCGGATGGGGGAACCCTCACCATCGATGCTGAAAATTTCCTGATCGATGAACAATATACCCGGATGAACATTCACGCCGTGGCGGGGCGGTACGTCCGGTTTTCCATCAGCGATACCGGCACCGGAATGTCGCCGGAGGTGATGGATAAGATCTTTGAACCGTTCTTCACGACAAAAGAGGTCGGCCAAGGGACCGGGCTCGGGCTCTCCACCGTGCATACGATCATGAAACAACATCAGGGGTTTATCGATGTCACCAGTAAACTCGGCAGCGGGACGACGTTTCATGTCTATTTTCCGTCTTCTCGATCCGCCGCACCCGCACCGGAAGCCCCTAAGCACAAGACAGATCTCACCGGCAACGGCGAACTTATTCTGGTGGTGGATGATGAAACATCCATCCGCGAAGTGACGAAGCAGACGCTGGAACTGATGAACTACCGCGTAGTGACGGCAAAGGACGGTTCGGATGCCGTTAAAGTATTTTCCGATAATAAATCGGATATCGCACTTGTGTTGACCGATATGATGATGCCGATGATGGACGGATATAAATTGATTCTGATCCTGCGGAAAATCGTTCCCGGCATTAAGATCATCGCTTCCAGCGGATTGATTGATCGGCAACAGACAAACGAAGAGAGCGAATACAAGGTAAACGGTTTTATCGAAAAACCGTACAATGCAGAAGCATTGCTGAAATCAATCCGTTCCGTGCTTCATCCCTAGCGGGGGAATGACACCGTACAGAGAAGATTGTCCGATTTGATAATTTTTCATTCAATTTCCCCCTTGCTTTGCCGGAAAAATCTCGCAACACTTTCCGTCGACGTCGACTGCTTCGTACTCTGAACTGCCGCACCATCGGAACTCCAGAAACAGCAAACTCGGGAGACCATCCCTCCCTTGCAACCGCCGCCGCTGCCGGCTCGGTGTTCCGCTCGCCCGAAATGATGTCATCGGAACCGTCCAGTTCGCGGGGAAGAAGAGTTCCTTACATACCGAGGAATCCATGAAACGGAATAACATTCGCAACGCACTGCTGTGTTGCCT
>CAZRWF010000184.1:0-1951 GCA_964603685.1 uncultured Chitinophagaceae bacterium | reverse complement strand
GGTTGAAGGGATTCGGATAGTTCTGGTGTAATTGGTAATCATCCGGCATAATCACGGTCAGATCGCGGTTTCCGACCGTACCGATCACATCTGCCTCCAGCGAACGGAATGCCCATTTTTTCGGATTGGTCACTTTTTTGGTCGAATCATCGATGAACAACGACGTGTTCAGGTCGAAATGTTTCCATGTGTAGGTGATCGAATCGGCCAACGATTGGTACGGCAGAATCACTTCCATCCGGCCGTCGCCGTCGATATCCGCCGGTTTGGACATTTTGGAAACGAATCCTTCACCGCGCGTCCGTACCGTATCCTTTGTTCCGAGCGAGTCACGGTATTCGTAAGAGATATAGATATCTTCTTCACCGCGGTAGTACACTTTCCGCGTATAGTTTGCCGGATCGCGCAAGGAACCGGACCCGTTATATTCAATCGCCACGACGTTGTTCGGATACGCAGATCCGATCAGGATTTCCCGCTTGCCGTTCCGATCGAGATCGGCTTCCACGCCGGTAAAACTGGAGATGGCCGTTCCGTCATCCAGCCGCGACACTGCCGTTGCGATCCGCTTGGCGTGGTTCGAGTCCGCTTTTTGCACATTGTCACTGCTGCTGTAATCCACGACGAATAACGATCCGTCGCGTTCCGGGTCCAATGCTCCGTAGAGGGGAAAATAGACTTCGGAATTATTATCCTTGTCCAAATTCGCCACCACGCCGCCGAACAGCGACACATAATCCGCTCCCGGAGTCATTTGAAAATATTGATTACCGTTGGTTGTGGCGGCGGTATCCGGCAGAACGTAGGTGTCCGGTCCGGTTACTTTGATCACCCAATAATCGAGGAAATTCCAGTTGTGAGCGACCAATTCCATCTTTCCGTCGCCGTCCAGGTCCGCCGGATGGATCGCATACGGCGATCCGCCGCCGAATTTTACGCTTGCCAGACGCCGGGTGGAACCTTCCACTTCAAATGTGGCGAATCCCTGGCTTTCAAATTCCCAGGAACCGACCGCGCGGATGATGAGAAAATCGTCGTTCACGTTTCCGGAGAGGTTTTTGGGGATCAACAGTTCTTGTTGGCTGTCGCCGTCTACATCAGCAACTTCGAAATGTTCCACCGTAAACTGCAGCCCGCCTTCTACCGGCGTTCCGGACAATGATCCGAAATTCGCGCCGTAGGTGACCGTGCTCGGAATGAACGCCGAAGGGAGTGTCCCGAATTTATGACTGCCGTTGACCCCATCCCATTCGAACACCAAAAATCCGCCGGCAACACCGGCACGGGGGAAGATGATCTCGCCTTTACCGTCGCCGTCCATATCTCCGGAACGGACAGTACGGGGGGTAGATGCCAATCCGGCGCCGTACGGTTGGCCGGACAATGTATCCAAACGCGGTGAAGACCAGATCCACTCCAGCGTATCATTGCCGGCCGCTTGGAACACATGGACACGACCCGATTTGGTGTAATCGGTGACAATGATCTCCGGTTTGCCATCATTGTCCAAGTCCGGTGCGACCCAGGAACCGCGGATACCGATATCGCCGAAGTACGCGCTGTCCGGCTTCACGGTCGTCTTTTTCGGAATGAACTTTCCGCCGATATGAAACTGTGCCCGGGCGGCAGTGATGACCAAAAAAGAGAGGAAGAGAAGTGTAAGCGTTTTTTTCATTACTGCTCCTTCGTGTTGTGGGGAATCGTGAATTGTCGAGTGGTTAAGCGGATGTGTTGTGACGGAAAAATAGTCATTCTCCTTCAGCGAGTCAAGATTTTGCTGGGATTTTTTCCGTGACGATTTGAAATGTGCGCGGTATTTGGTATTTTCCATAAATTTTCCGGAATGCAGTGACACTCACCACACCGATTTCTCGCCGCTCATCGATCCTGCTCATTAAACCCCGCGCAATCGGGGATGTACTGCTGTCGACACCGGTGATTGCGCAACTGC
>CAZRWF010000183.1:0-2014 GCA_964603685.1 uncultured Chitinophagaceae bacterium | reverse complement strand
GCTGTAGGGAAGGTCAATATACTTCATTCCGAGAGCAATGGAACGGTTCCAATCGAAATTTTTCCAATACCCACCGTCCGATGCTGCCAGCGAAAATGTTTTCGGCTGTACGATCATGTGATGCAACGGATCGAACGGCTGACGTGCCCGATGGATCTTCACCGGAATAATTTTTGCGTCCGGGTCGTCATACGAGCCGTGGAGCCGGTTCAGCGGAATGACAGCGCCGTCGCTCACCGTGTCACCGGTGAGGTAATGTGACGCGGTACCATTAAACCAAATATATTCCGGACGGACTCGACGTTTCCACGTGAAGGTCCCTTTCATCGATGAATAGGTAACGTTGCCGAGCGAATCCTTCAATTCAAACGGCATACCATTGTTCATTTCTCCGGCGGTAGACCAATCCCATGCCATTTTGGTGGAGTTGACCTTTGCATATTCCGGTATATGGCAAGTTTGGCAAGCGACTTTTACCGTATGTTCGTTGATGACGTCATTCTCGTGCGGTGTGGGGGTGTGACATTGTTCGCAGGTGGACCGTTGTCGGTTCATCGAAGAAAGCGAATATACTTTACCGAGCATCTGATGTTTTTCAGCCGTGTGGCACGCCACACACGGAAGATGTCCGCCATCCGCACTCATGTGAACATCCACGTTCCGATCGGCAGTATACAGCGCCGATTCCAGATCACCGTGTTTCACGTTGTTGCCGCCGCCGCCGAAAAAATGGCATGTACCGCAATTTGAGGCTGCAGGACGGCCCACGCGTTGTGCGACCAGAGAAAGATCAACGGTCGGATCGGGCATTCCGGCGCCGGAAGATTTTTTGACGTATGTTTCGCTGTTGTCATGGCAGGCAAGACAATCGACATTGTTCGGATCAGAAAAATTAAACTGCGTATCCTTCCAACCGTATCCGATATGGCACTTATTGCAGCTTTGTTCGTTGGTATTGATGCCGATGCAGAAATTGTTCAGGATATTTTTTTTCCCCACGTACCGTATTCCACGGCCTTCGATATATTCCTCCCGCTCCCAATTCCAGTGCGACGACTTCATCACTTCCGTATGCCGACCGTTGTGACAGTCGATGCACACGGCTGTCACTTCCTGCGGAGAGCGGAAGGATCGGCGCAACTGCGAAAATTTTGAATGGTCCACGGATGAGGATGTCTGTTGTGCGTATCTGCTGCGGAGAGTTTCGAGAGGAGAGACCGGTTGTTCGTTGGTGCTTATTCGGGAGAAAAAATAGAGTGTCCCGATGGCCAGTGCGACGGCGGGTATGAGGAATCGTTTCATATTGGCTCTTCGCTTCCGTTCGATGATCGGACAATCAATTCTTTTATCTGCTCACAATTGTTGGAAAGTGTATACACGTCACACCGGCGGCAGTTTTTTCCGGCACAGGCGGAAGAATGGTGTTCGTACGACCAGCACCCTCCGGAATGACCGAAAAATGCCGGGCAAGTTGCCCGGTGTTCGGCGGGACAGTGCATAACATCCCAACAGGGAATCAGTGCATAGATTTTTTTTAGTCCGCCGATGCTGATCTTTAATTCCGTGATCGCTTTTTGGATACATTTGATCCGATCAATATCTGCGTCGGAATACAGCCGCTGATGACCGGCGCTTTTTTCCGTCAGGATCAATCCTTCGGCTTCGTAAAACCGCAGTATTTGAACGGAAACATTGAGCGTGCGGGCAACCGATCCGATGGAATACCGGGGTATATTGTCGGTGGCGGAGGACATATCGACAATTTACATTGTCAACTATTATGCCAATCGAAATTGTGGGGTTTTGGACGATATTTCACAATGTTTTCCCCCTATTGATAATTGGTGCGTCGGGGATTCTTATCGGTGAAAATTTAAAAGGCGACAGTCATATCCTTTTTCTAAATTGGCTGTAAAATGGAATGCAGATCAGTGGCACTCAAATTGCGGTAGAATCATTGTATTGTTGATTTTTAATCGAAAGGATGTTCTATGCCACAGTATGTTTATAATTT
>CAZRWF010000182.1:0-2043 GCA_964603685.1 uncultured Chitinophagaceae bacterium | reverse complement strand
ACCTTGCAAAGGTTTTCAACCTTTGCAAGGTTATCAAACCTTTGTGGCTTTGTGTGAGATGTGCAAAAAATCACCGTCGGAAAAATTTCCGCACCGCACTCCCTTTAATCCCCCACGATCCCATCCTTAAACGCTTTGGCCACCAAACCCGGTTTGGAGTGGACCTTTAATTTCCGGTAGATGTTCTTTAAATGCGTATTGATGGTGAAATAACTGATATTCAGTTCTTCCGCAATCATCACGGTGGTAAGTCCTTTGGTAATCATATGCACCACATCCACTTCGCGTGCGGTCAGGCGATAATTCCGCGGCGTATATTCCTTATGCACCAGCAGCAGATCGATGATCTTGGAGGTGATGTTCGGATCGAGCGGCGAACCTCCCGCCATCACATTGTCGATGGAACGGTCGATATCTTCCGCCGACGAGGTTTTCAGCAGATATCCGGCCGCTCCCATCCGGAGCGAACGGGTGATCGCCTTTTCTTCATCGTGGGACGTGAGCATGATAATCCGCACCTCGGGCCACTCGCTCTGGAGAATGTCGATCCCGTCGATGCCGTTCATCTCCGGCATGCCGATATCGAGAAGCACCACATCCGGAGCGGTCCGCTTTTTTTTCGCTCCGGCCAGCGCTTCGGCGATGCTGAAAAAATAGGAGACGTTCCGTCCCGGACGGTTCTTCAACGATTCTTTCAACAGAATGCAGAAATGTTTGTTGTCGTCGATGATCCACACGGTAACACGCGGTGTCCGCTTTTTCCGCTCTTTCATTCCTGCACCCACCGGGGCAAGTGAATGGAAACAACCGTCCCGACCGGAACATTGTCCGCCACGGCGATCGTGCCGTTGTGCCGTTTTACGATCTCCGCCACCATGGAGAGCCCGATACCCGAACCGCCGTGCCGCCGTTTGGTGGTATAAAACGGCTCAAAGATTCTCCCGCGGAGATCGGTCGGTATGCCGCTGCCGGTATCGGCAACGGAGATCTTCACCAATCCGTTTCTCCCCCCTTCGGGTTTGCCGTTCCGTCCCGGTACGCGGGAGACGGTGAGGGTCACCGTTCCCCGTCCGTTGATCGCTTCGATCGCATTTCGCAGAATGTTCACCAGCATGTACTTCAACTGATATTCATCCCCCAATATGCGCACATCTTCCCGCTTCACGGTATTTTCGACCTCGAGTTCGATCTGCCGATCGATCAGCAAGGAGTGAACCGCCGAACGGATGACCGGATTCAACCGAAGCGGGGACAACTCTTTCTGCGTCCCTTTCACAAATGAGAGGATATTTCCGACGAGGGCGATCCCTTCTTTGACGCTCGCTTTGCCGGAACGAAGGGCGGTTTTGGCGGAGGAGGTGCGGACATGTTTCTGCAGCAGCTGCAGCGCCATTTGCACCGGCACGAAAATGTTCTGCAGATCGTGGGCGATACTTCCGGTGAGGATCGAGAGCGCTTCGACTTTCTGGGAACGGATCACCGCTTCTTCCAATTTTTTCTGCTCCGTAATGTCGATCATCACGCCGTGAATTACCTTTTCTTTCGGATCATATTGACCCGACGTCTGAAACAACAACGTCGTGCCGCCGGGCGTGTCGTACGAGATCTCCATCATGCGGAATTTTCCGGACCGTTCGATCTGCGAAAGGATGTCCGGCCGGACATCGGCCATAATCTCGTCAAACAGCGCTGACGCGTGCTGTTTATCGGTCAGTTCCAGTTTTTCGGCGAGCGAATCGTTGATATCCAGCAACCGCAGGTCACTCCTGCGGAAGGTGACGATGCCTGCCACGCTGTTGTCAAAAAGGGAGCGGTAATGGCGTTCCCGTTCCCGCACCTCGTCCAACAAACGGCGCTGGGATTCGACGATTCTTCGACCGGAGGTGATCACCGTGAAGGCGTAGGCCGCCACCAGCATGACGATCACCGCACTGCCGATCAAAACCACGGACACAAGATCATTCATTCTTCTCTCCGGAAAAAAAATGCGGCGGTAAACATCGCATTACCCGCCGCGGCGAGGATCCAATTGACGGACCAGAG
>CAZRWF010000181.1:0-2059 GCA_964603685.1 uncultured Chitinophagaceae bacterium | reverse complement strand
GTAACGTTGATCACGCCCGATTGCGCCTGGCCGTATTCCGCATTAAATGTTCCGCTCATCACGGAAAGAGAAGAAATGCCGCTCCGCGGAAGATCGATAGCCAATCCGCCGTAAATCGGATCGTCCACCGGAACGCCGTCCACCAAATACGCCACTTCGCCGGAGCGCCCGCCGCGCAGATGGATGCCGTCATCGCCGCTGCCGTTTTTGCTCTCCACGAATCCGGTCACCAGCGTCAGTGCCTGTGTAAAACTGCCGATCGGGAGCGATTGGATCTGCTGTTCGCTGATCACCGTCAAGGTAGAGGTGGCGTCCTTTTGAAATGCTTTCCGCTCCGCCGTAATGGTCACTTCGTTCAACTCGATCTCTTCGGTGACAAGCTGGGCATTGGTTTCGGTCGTGAGATCGGGCAACACCGCAACGTCCGTAACGTTGCGGGATTGATAGCCGAGCAGGGAGAACCGGAGCGTGTACGAACCGGCCGGGACGTTCAGAATGAGATATTCGCCGTTGATATCGGTGACGCCGCCGTATGCGGTTCCCGTCAGCGCCACAACGGCATTGATGAGCGGTTCGCCGGAAGATTTGTCGATCACTCTTCCCTTCAGTTTTCCGGTCGTTCCCGCGAAAAGGAGTGACGACGCGATGAGGATCGCACAAAGGATGGTACGGGACATAAAGCCCCCTGGACGTTAGTGGTGGGATAACGTTGATCTCTTGGCAAAGTACGAACTTTGCGGGGTGTTGTCAATCGTCCAACAGCGGCGTCAGAGCAGATTGCTTGCCAATTCCGCGAGTTTTGACCGTTCTCCTTTTTCGAGGTTGATGTGGGCGTACAATTTTTGACCCTGCATCTTTTCTATCAGATAACTGAGTCCGTTGGACTGACTGTCAAGAGACGGGTGATCGATATGATAGATATCCCAGGTGAGAACGATCTTGGTCCCTTCACCGGCGCGGGTGATGATGGTCTTCACCTCGTGCGGCGTCAGGTTCTGTGCTTCGTCGACGATGAAGAAGATTTTCACGAGACTGCGGCCGCGGATGTAGGAGAGCGCTTCGATCACGAGCTTCTCCTCTTCCAGCAGCTGCGTGATGCGCTGATACTGCTGATCCGACTCCTGATACTGATTTTTGATCACGTTCAGATTGTCGAACAACGGCTGCATATACGGATCGAGTTTCGATTCAATGTCGCCCGGAAGAAAGCCGATATCCTTGTTGCTTAGCGGCACGATCGGCCGCGCCATAAAAATCTGCCGGTACAATTTGCGCTTTTCGAGCGCGGCGGCGAGCGCCAGGAGTGTTTTTCCCGTCCCCGCCTTCCCGGTGATGGTCACCAGCTGAATCTCGGGATTCAGCAAAGCATTGAGAGCAAAGATCTGTTCGGCATTGTGCGGACCGACCCCGTAGGCGACGCTTTTTTCAATTTTGGCGATCGTTTTGCGTTCGGCATCGTAGGTGGCGAGGGCGGATTGTTTTCCGTTCCGCAGAATCACGAACTCGTTCGGCTGGAAATGATTCGTCGGCAGATCGTCCGGCCGGACTTCGAACGGATTGGCATGCAGCCGTGCGATCACTTTTTCATCCACGTTCTCCACGGTGCGATGACCGGTGTACAGTTCCGTCAGGTTTTTCACCTGATCATTCTTGTAATCCTGCGCCGGCAGACCGACCGCTTTCGCTTTCATGCGGAGGTTCACATCTTTGGAGACAAGAATAACGTCGCGCGCCGTTTGTTCTTTTGCGAGACAATACGCCGTGTTCAGGATCTGATGATCGGGCTTGCTTTCGGAGAAAGAGGATTGCAGGTCTTTGTGAAAATTCTGTTCAAGACGGACGGTGATTTTTCCCAGACCGTCGCCGATCTTGATGCCACCGTTAAAGATATGGTCGCCGCTCATGGCATCCACATTACGGGCGAACTCGCGGGCGTGAAAATTGATCGATTCGTTTCCTTTTTTGAAGGCGTCCAGTTCCTCCAGTACTGTCACCGGAATGACAACATCGTGCTCCTTAAATTGATAAATGCATGAACTGTCGTGCAAAACAACGTTGG
>CAZRWF010000180.1:0-2150 GCA_964603685.1 uncultured Chitinophagaceae bacterium | reverse complement strand
GAACAATGAACAATGGGAACAATTATTTCAATTTCAAAAACATTGTTATACGTTTTTCGAGTTTGTTGAAGGTGCTGTCGGAGCTTGCCCGGGTTTTTCCTTTTTATACCGTAGTTTCGATGTTTTTAGAATCGCAGTCAATAATCGCTCGATTTCTTTACACATCATCAAAAGTTTTTCCGCTTCGGCGGCGTCGAGTATTTTTGAATCCTTCAATAGCCGCAGCCAATAATCGGTCTCGTTCGCCTCTTTGTATGAGATAGAGAGTTTATGGATAAAATCTCGCTTACTCTCTGCCTGATTCGCCTCTTCAATGTTTGCGCCGACGGACGTTCCGCTTTTCAGCAGCTGTCTTCCGAGGACGAATTCCCGCATTTTAAACATCCGTTGAGTGACGAGAACAATCTCCAACGCAAAGATGTACGATTTTTCTTTCAACGGATTCTTTTTGGTATTCTCCATGATTGAGTCTCCACAATATTGTTATGAAAAATGTTCATCGACAATATGATATTGTCAATTGTTCATTTTCAATTTTTTATTGTAGAGATTCAAGGGGTCGTGCCTCATCCGCCAACATCATCAATCATAATCTTCCAGGGTGCTTTTGGTAAAGATGCTTCCCACCATATCTTTATACTGCGTCAGGTGGTCCGCTTCGTCTTTGGCGATTTTTGAATTCTGGTGCAGTCCGTCCAGCACAAACTCCATCGCGGAGGCGACACCGAACTGATCGTTCGCATCCAGTTTGAAATATTTTTGCGTGAGATGATATAAACCGGGAACGCGGTTCAATTCCGCATAGTACGCGTTAAACGGCATATCGTCCGCCACGGCAATCACGTTCCCCGCTTCGAACCAGGAAACGATCGGCGCGTATTCGCTTTTGTCCTTTTGTTCCTGTCCTTGCGGCGCCCGTTTTTGTTTCTGCAGCGGATCGGGAAAATATTTTTTGAAGATTTCGCGTGTTGCTTTCCCCACGAGCGCTTTGCCGACTTTGATCGATCCTTCCTGTTCGCCTTCGAAGACCAATTCCACTTTGCCGGTGATGCCGGGAAGGGCATGCGGCAGATCGCAGATGCGGGGAATGATGTTCCGGTCCTTGAGCAGAATCGCCCGCCGTTCCGCATTGCTCACCAGATTTTCCATGGCGGCAATGGTGAGCCGTGCGCTGACCCCCGATTTTTGATCGACAAACTCGCTTTTTCTCGCTTCGAACGCGATGGATTCGATGATCTCCTTAAAATAGTGGGGAAGGTGGAGCATCCGGTCTCCCCGTTTCACCCATGCTTCCTGTTCGGTAATGTCGATGGCATCGTCGATCGTTTTCGGATAATGCGTGAGGATCTGCGAATCGATCCTGTCCTTCAACGGCGTGATGATACTGCCGCGGTTCGTGTAATCTTCGGGATTGGCGGTGAAGACGAGGAAGACGTCGAGCGGGATCCGGATGTTGAATCCGCGGATCTGAATATCCTTCTCTTCGAGAATGTTGAACAATCCCACTTGAATGCGCGGCTGCAAGTCGGGAAGTTCGTTGATGGCGAAAATGCCGCGATTGCTCCGGGGGATCAGTCCGAAATGGATCGCTCCTTCATGCGAATAGTGGAGCCGCTGCGTGGCCGCTTTGATGGGATCGATGTCCCCGATCAGATCGGCGATCGTCACATCCGGCGTGGCGAGTTTCTCGCTGAAGCGCTGGTCGCGGTGTATCCACTCGATCTCCGTCTCATCGCCGAACTTCGCGATCTGGTCCGCGCCAAACTTGCTCACCGGGGCAAACGGATTATCGTTGATCTCGCTCCCTTTGATCGTCGGAATGAAATCACCCAGCAGCGACGGGAACTGGCGAATCAGACGGGTCTTTGCTTGACCGCGGAGCCCGAGCAGGATGATATCGTGTTTGGCAAGAATCGCATTGACGATCGCCGGTATCACCGTTGTTTCGTACCCGACAATGCCGGGAAAGAGCTGTTCATTATTCCGCAGCTTCCGGATAAGATTGTTCCGTATTTCGTCCTTCACGGTTTGGACGGAATATCCGCTGTTCTTTAGTTCGCTGATGGTGCGTGGTCTGCTCATATTGGTGGTCCCTTCTCTTCAGACAATATACTTTCGCGCTGTACGAAAATCAATTTCTTGGATTTACA
>CAZRWF010000179.1:1644-2366 GCA_964603685.1 uncultured Chitinophagaceae bacterium | reverse complement strand
ATATTAGATTTTACTAATTATGGATTAAAATACGCTAATTGATGATTAGAAAAACATAATAACACTTTATCTTACAATAAGTTATGGCGATTTTGAGTGTAGAAAAAGAACAAATTATGAATGTCCTTCAAACCGTTCACACAAACTTTATAAACCCATCATGCAGGTATATATGAAGAACAAAAAACATTTCTACTCGACACAAGAAATTGCGGATCTGCTGGGAGTCAGTGCGTCATCGATTCAACGGTGGGCCGATTCCGGAAAACTAAAATGTACGCGAACCAATGATGAAATCAGACAATTCAACGCGGAAGACTTGCTCGATTTTGCGAAGCAATATAATATCGCGATGAATTTTTTAGATGAACATCGGACCATGATCGTTGCCCAAAATGAAAAACATCGTCCGGCTGTTGTCGTTTCCCAATAATTTCATCACAGTGAAAAAATTTATTTTTCATATCGGTTCCATTTTTTCGTTGATACTCGCAGTGTCGAGCGCTGTGTTTAGTCAATCGTTCTCTCCGGTGGCATGGCCGGCGAGTAACGAATGGCGGTATTATACGATAAAAGATACGGTTTTTGCCGATCCTGCAGTACAAGATCCTTCCAACGGCGGTACTTCTCCGCAGAATTATGTCAACATCTCGTCCGGTTCACCCGATAAATCCGAACCGTCGATCTACTTTGCGTTTAAAAATTCAACAATGTTCGTCCGC
>CAZRWF010000179.1:0-1634 GCA_964603685.1 uncultured Chitinophagaceae bacterium | reverse complement strand
CCGCTTCCGCGTCGAAGCCGATCCGAATGCGTACACGGGCAATAACGCCGGCAATACCGATCCGTGGAAAGCGGGAACATGGATCATGATGATGGACGTGAACGGTGACGGATGGAGGGACTATTCCGTGTATCTGAACGGCGACGGCGGCTCCCCAACCACGCCGATCGACCGCATCCAGATTATTTACTCACGATTGACGAATACACAATCGATCGTTCCGGGAACGGGGATTTACCTGCTTGGAGAAATCTATGGCGCAGAGAAATACACCAGCGGACCATATAACAACAAGATGAAACAATTCGACGGGAACGGTAATCTGGTGGAACCGCAGAACTGGGGACTGTCGACGAAAGATTTCGGAACGTCGCGTGTAAGTGAGGATGGTGAAGGGCAGTATTTCGTCGACTTCCAGATTCCAATTTCCGCATTAGATGCGAGCGCGTATAACGGACCGGTCTTCACCTCCACCACGGTCTTCACGGCGGTGTTTACGACGGCCAATTCCAACTCCAATCCCTTCCAAAAAGATTATGCGTATGTCGGTGCGTTCTGTCCTTCCATCAATGCACCTTTCGCAAGCGGCGATCCGATTACGATGGATCCGGTCGGGTCGGTGCCGAAAATCGTCGTCACCGAAGTAACGGCCGCATATTGCCCGACGGTGAACCTTTCCACCAAAGTGTTGACCTCGCAGCGTACGATCGACTGCGAAACGGTCGCCAGCAGCGTGGTGACGAACAATTTTTATTACTGGTACGATCTGAACGAAAACAATCAGCCGGATGAAGTGGGCGGAGCGTGGACGTTCATCAGCGCCGGCACGGCGACCACGTTGGGAACGTGGACCGCCACCTGGAACACGGAATCGCTCCCGCGCGGTCGATATTTGATTAAGGTGATCGCACAGGATCAGGCGGGAAACAGCGCCGATTCGTATCTGCAGACCGTCTCGCAATATCCGAATGTCTACGCCACCATCAGTAACGATTGCGGCATCATTCCGGCGACGCTGGAAAAATCGGTCAATAAATCGACGGTTCAAGCGAACCTCTCGGATGCACAACGCAAAGTGACATATACGATCACCGTCACCAATCCACAGGCGTCGGCGATCACGCTGGATACACTTTCCGACATCCTGCCGAGCACATTCACCTATCTGAACGACACCACCGGCGGTACGTTGACCCCGACCGTATCGCCCTCCGCAAATTCCACCGGAACGATCATGTGGCGCTTCAGTCCCGCCGTTTCGATCCCGGCCGGGACGGCAAAAACGTTAAAATTTAATGTCCGCGCCGGAACGACGGCCGGTACATATTTGAATTCGGTTACGGCAAAAGGGTCCACCTATTTCACCTCCGCAAGTAATGTGGCGCCGGTGACGGTGACGAATGCAGCGGCCACATTATCCAAAACGACTTCGGCCGTGGCGGGTGTAAATCCGAACGATACGATCCGTTATACACTCACTTACACGAATACGGGGACGGTGACACTAAACAATGTGGTGGTGATCGATTCGCTGGTGCAGGGATTGAGCAACAATGTGGTGGTGTATCATGGCGGAACGTACGATTCTACGACACGGAAAGTAACGTGGAATATCGGCACCGTCAATGCGGGTG
>CAZRWF010000178.1:0-2403 GCA_964603685.1 uncultured Chitinophagaceae bacterium | reverse complement strand
TCCTGCTTTTATGCCGTTTAAGATCGTTGTTCTCGGTTCATACAACGATCCGGTAAACACACAGCGGGGATCATTGTCATTTCTGCGTGCATTCATGGACGCAAGTAGATTCGCGGTAGCGAGTGAAAACGGCATGGTGAGCGGACCGATGATCCGCCGATGCGGAAAAATCGGATGGATATCGCGCGGCGACATGAGACTCACCACCACGCCCCGTTTCGCCGTAATCACGGCGCATTGTGTGCGCCACTGACGCACCGGGAGATCAGTCAGCGTGCAGATCGGCGTGATACCGTTGCGTTGAAACAGAATGGAAATCCGTATCGCCTGAAACAATCCGGTCCAAAACGACTGGGCTCCGGTCCGCGCGTCGTACAGATAATGGGTGGGACGATGTTGCCGAACCGCGGCACGGACTTGCGGAAGATAACTTTTGGACTTGTCGATTTCGACTTTTATGACCGCATCGCCGAGGTAATCCCGGGCGGAGCCGATCAATTCTTTATACTCGATCAACTCCCAACCTTTAATGCCGGATTCGATGCACAACACGGTTCGACCGTTCCGGCGGGAAGGGAAAAACTTCCAAAAAGAAAATACATTGAACAGTTCCAGCACACACCGCGTGAAAATAAACGGAAGCAGTGCAGAACGTGGCAACAGGTATGTTCGGTACAGATTCACAAGAGATACTTTTTCGATTTCGGTTGATTACTCTGTCTTTTCGACAGAAGCCTTCAAATCACGCGTGTCACCGATGCGGACGGCGGGAACCCCTCCGACGATGGAGTAATCCGGAAACGATTTCGATACCACCGCACCGGCAGCGACAATCACATTGTCCCCCAACGTAACTCCGCCCGAAATGATGGCGCCCGTCGCAATCCAACAACCGCTGCCGATCCGTATGTCGAAGCCCGAACGAGGCACTTCCACGCCGGCACCGTAATACGTTCCGGGATTTTTTCGTTGAAGATGCAGCGACAGTCGTTCACCTTCATGAAACATATGCCGCCCGGTGAGAAGCAACACGTTGTAACCGAATATGGTGTTATCGCCGATATACACCGATCCGCTTTCCACATTCACGAGCGTGTTGTTCAAATACACCCTCTTCCCGATATGACACTCTCCGCCGTCACCTTCGATATACGGCGTTTGATAGTCATAATACTTTAAGAAGCCGATAAGCTTCCTCATCGGTTTCCGCAGTTTCATTTTCAGCGTACGCGAAAACGACATGATCACTCCCCGTGGTTAGAGGAACGAATTTTTCGATGCGATCTCCGGCGATACCCACAGTCCGTTACCGGTGTATAACCGGCCCTGCGACGTATTTCGCGTATCGTAGAGATTCACGAAATGATACCCTTTCGCGGAGAGAAAAGAGGCAATATCCCAAAAATACGCTTGCCCTTCGCGGTACGGAACGAAAAACACTTCGGTGATGATAATTTTCGGAATGAACGAAGCGATCTGAGCGGAAGCTCCTTTGAGCACCTCCAGGTCATACCCTTCCGTATCGATTTTCAGGATATCGACGGAACGGATCGCGTGCTTTTTGCACAGCGTATCGATCGAGATCATTTCCACTTCGAATTGCGTTTGAATCAAATGATCGCCGGACGGCACACGTTCGGCCAGACCTTTTACCGGTGCCAGAACACCGCCGACGGCACTGGCGTTGGTCTTATTAAACTTCACCGTACCATCGGTCGGTCCCACGGCGTAATTTAAACAGTGCACGCGGTGAGTGCCGGACTCGACGGAAGCGGCGACTTTTTTCAATTCCGCATACACGTCGGGATTCGGTTCCATTCCGTAATAGGTGAAGGATTGACGAATATTTTTGCTGAACGACGCCAGCGATTCACCGCGGTGGCCGCCGACATCGATCATGGTGATATGCTGATCTGCTCCGGCATGAAGAAGAGCGATCGCCGTACCGAGAGCCGCTTCCGGCCATTCTGCAGCAACGTTATTGTTTGGTGTGGACATAGGGAGTTCTTTCCGGTAAATGATAAAAAACGTTGAATTTCACACTGTTGGCCGAATCCGGCCGCTCACGATGCCGATTTCCCGGCGATGGAATCAGCCAACGTGATATCCCAAATCGGTAATTGGTATCCTTTGGCGATTAATTCCGCCCTGGCTTTGGAAAGCCCGTCGCCGACAAAATTGAACAGATGCGCCGTCGCCGTCGCGTCGATCTGCGGTTCCGACAATCCCTCCGCTAAATGCGTCGAATTCCCCACGCCGCCCGCCATGATCAGAGGGACGTTCAAATTCTGCGGTACGGAACCGAGAAGCGCCAGATCATATCCTTGCCCCGTGCCGTCCCGGTCGATCGAGTTTAAATAGATCTCGCCGATCTGCAGCGTATTCAAATACGCGAGGTACTCC
>CAZRWF010000177.1:0-2419 GCA_964603685.1 uncultured Chitinophagaceae bacterium | reverse complement strand
ACGTCGATTTTACGACGACATTAAATATCGGCCTGAACGAATCCTCCGTCGAGTTGAATGAATTTGTGGTGGAAGGGGAACGGAATCCTCTCATCCGGCAGGATCAAACAAATCCGGTGATCGCTGTGACGTCGGAAAATATCCAATCTCTTCCGGTGACGAGTATCGGTGAAGTGATCGGACTACAGTCCGGGGTTTCCGTGAGCGATGACGGCAACATTCACGTTCGCGGAGGCCGTTCGAACGAAATCGCCTTTACGTTGAACGGCATTTCGGTGAACAATCCGTACGACAATCTCAGTTCCATCGGCGTAGCGACCAATGCCGTACAGGAAGTGACCGTCTCCACCGGAACCTTCAGCGCAGAATACGGCAACGCTTTAAGCGGTGTGGTCAATTACGTGACGAAAGAGGGAGGAGCGAAAAACACCGGAAGCCTGCGGGTGTTAACCGGCGATTATTATAGCGAGGACGGGGATATTTTTCCGCACATCAGTACTATTCAGCTGTTGAACAACGCCCGGGTGGAAGCGACCCTTGGCGGCCCGACCTTTATCGACGACGTGACCTTCTATTCTTCCGGCGTGTTCGACCGGAACAACGGATATTTGTACGGCAACAGAATCTACAATCCGACCGATCTCTACGTAACCCGGGACGAATTTACGAAGCGGATACCGTTGAAGGATTCTTCCGGGAATGTCCTGATGGATCCGGCAAACGCCGGGTTCCCGCTCTACCGGAACGATCCGCGGTTCGGGTTCAATTGGGAGCCATACTATTTTAATCCGCTCGGCCAGAAACTGGAATATGTCTACAACCCGAATACCGGTCGTCAAGAACCGGTTCTCGATAATATTGGCCGGCCCACCGGCGACAATGCGCTGGTTCCGCTCAACACCAGTCAATCGTTCAATATTCAAGCAAATATTTCCTACCGGCTCTCCTCCACCATGCGGTTAAAATATGAAGTGGTGTACGACGACGCGGAGAGCAAAAGTTCTTCTTATTACGGATACCGTTTTAATCCCGATGGCCGCCCGACCAGTTACAGCAACGGTCTCGTGCAGGCGCTCGATTGGACGAATACGTTAAGCAATTCCACCTTTTATACCGTTAAATTGTCGTACGGGACGTCCGAGGATAAAACCTACGCGTATGAAAACTTGGATGATCCCCGTTACCTTCCCGGTTTCTATCAGACATCCCTTCCCATCGTCGGATTTTTGACCGGCGGTGTTTCGCTCGGACGGACATTCCGCAATTCCGAATCGATCGGTGCAAAGTTCGACATCCAATCCCAGTTGTTCGGCGCACACGAGGTGAAGATGGGAGTGGAAGCACGGTTGCACGAGATTTCGCTCGAATCGTATGAAGTGGAGTTTTTTAATGTGAACGATCCGTTCGAAGTGGTGAACGATTTTCAGGATGTCTATGCGGACAGTGTCCGGTATGCGGCCCGTGTTCCGGATATCAATTCGGGATACGTCAATTTTACCCGATCTCCGAAACAGTTATCCCTGTACGTGCAGGACAAAATTGAGCTCGAGCGGTCGTTGATCCTGAACGTCGGCGTGCGGTACGAATATTTCGATCCGGCGGCGAAATACAATCCGAACCTCAGCGACGCCCTTTCCGCGCGCGACACCACGTTTTTGACGAGGAACCTGACCGATGCTTCGGTGAAACATACCCTCAGTCCCCGCATCAGCATTGCGTATCCGATCACCGATCAGGGCGTCATCCGGTTTTCATACGGGCATTTTTATCAGCTCGGGAATCTTTCCTCGCTCTATACCAATTCCAATTTCCGCGTGGCCGGATCGCAGCCGGTGTTCGGCAATGCGGACGTGAAACCACAGCGGAGCGTTCAGTACGAGATCGGATTGCAGCAGGGGTTGACGCCGGATCTCCGGCTGGAAGTGGTGGGTTTTTATAAGGATGTTCGCGATTACATCTTCCGGCAGATCGTCGTCACCGCGAAGGGGGATGTGACCTACGAAGTGCTGACGAACCTCGATTACGCAAATGCGCGCGGATTGACCGTGTCGTTGTTCCAGCGCCGGATCCCCGGAACGATTTTTTCGTCCTCCGTCGATTATACGTTTTCCGTTGCGGAAGGGAACAGAACCGAGCCGCGGGAAGATTTTTTCTACAGCGAAAAATCGGGAAAAAGTGCCGAGACATTTTTTGTTCCGCAAAGTTTTGACCGGACCCATATCCTGAACACCACCCTGAACTTCAGCGAGTCAGACAACTATTCGGTGAGTGTTATCAGCCGATTGCAGACCGGCACGCCGTATACTGCGAGTATCCCGGCCAGTTTGACCACACGGCTGTCGCAGTTCATCCAGAACAGTTCCTCCAAACCGATGCAATGGTCGTTGGACCTGAAAGTGGAAAAATTCCTGCTGCTCGG
>CAZRWF010000176.1:0-2544 GCA_964603685.1 uncultured Chitinophagaceae bacterium | reverse complement strand
TCTTTAAATGCACCAATGCAACGTCACAGACGCTCCAATACGAAGCAATCTTCTCTTTCGGCACCGGCGGAACAAAAATAACATTCGGCAATGTCCGACGGCTCGCCTCTTCCATCAGTCCTTGTTTGGCCGCTCCGTCGCCGACAAAAAGGAATTTTATCTCTTTCTCCGCACGGAGTACCTCGGCAGTATCGAGCACGGATTCCAGCGCGTGGGCCATTCCGTGCGTTCCAATATAGCCGATAACAAAACAATTACCAATATTCAATTCGCGCTGGAGTGCGGGATCTTTCGGTTTTGGGGCATATTTCGTCAAATCCACGCCGTTCAGAACCACCGATATCTTGTTCCCGTCGATACCGCGGCCGGTCAAATCGGTCTTAAAAGAACCTGTCAATGCCACAATCGCCGACGATTGCCGGTACAGGAACAGTTCCATCTTTTCCATCCAGCGCAGCAGAACATTTTGACGCATGGCGCCCACGGCCGTGATCGACGCGGGCCACAGGTCTCCCAATTCAAAAACGAACGGAAGGCGACGGACCAGGGCAACCAGCCATCCGGCGACGGCACAAAAAAATTGCGGCGATGTCGCCACCACAACATCCGGCCGTTGTTGGAACAATGCCGCAATGGATCCGGTCACCATAAAGGAAAGAAAATCGAGCGTCCGCAGCACGATCCCTTCGTTACGGGAAATGAAGGTCTTCACCCGGACGACCCGGATCCCCTCCATCATTTCCACGGCATACCATTTATTTTTATATCCCGGATAAATTTTCCCCTGAGGAAAATTCGGAAAGCAGGTAATCACGGTAAGAGAATGTCCCGCGCGCACCCAATATCGTCCCCGTTCGAAGACGCGGGTCGCGGAGGCGTTGACTTCCGGAGGAAAATTATCGGTAAAAAAAAGGATCTTCATGTTTCGTCAAAGTTTCGGTTCGTACATTAGCGTCGTTCAAATGCGATTTCGGTGACGAGGCGCTTGCCAAAGTAAATTTCCGCCATCCGGGACGGTGTCCGCCGGTGGTAGCCGAGATTAAATTCGTACGGCAGCAGCCGTACGGTTTCCGCTCCGTCGAAACGGATAGATACTCCGGACGGGAAAACGATCGTATCGCGCTGTTTGGTTTCCGCAACGGCATCCGGATGAAAATATATCCTGAAAAAAGCGCCGTTCTGCGATACTTCGTCGACGATCCTCACCCGGTCTTCCTCCGCATGCCAACGACGGGTGTGGAGAAATTGATTTCCCGTTCCGGGCATCGTCGATCGTATAAACAGCGACAATGCGCGCGGTGATTCGTCCGCAATCGACACGTGTGCACGGCGGCCGACGCGGAAACTGCTCCACGTTTCGGATGTGCCGGTTTCACCGATGGTCACGGTATTATGCGCAACAGTGGAGCGTTCCCACGATCTCCGATCACCGATCTCATACGTCGAGATCCCCGGATCGACCACCAGCGGCCGGCCGTCCGCATGCAGCACAAAGGTTCCGTGATCGGCATGCGCGTGCCCCGGCTGGTAGGACGGGCTGATGCCGGAAACGTCGGTAATCATTTCATACCGCCTGCCGGCATATTTGCGATAGCCGGAATCGGACAAGGCAACATCCTGCCGCACAGTCAATCCCAATGTCGCGGCAAATTCCGTCAACTGCCGGGAGGTCCGCGCAATCCCGTCGGTCGAATCATTCAGATGCGGCGTGGAACCGTCGGAAAATGTCATGACCGAGAGCCAATGTACCATTTTTTGTGCTTTTTCCCTCAACAATTCTTCCAATGCGGATGACCGCGGGGAAAAGCTGATCGCTTCACAGACACGGAACAAAATAATGTTGTGATACATCGGGCTGAGTTCAAAGTGCGCGCCGTCGGTCAATATTTGCTCGCGTAGTTGATCGGACAGCACACGGGAGGCACGTGCGATCCAATCGGCGCGATCGAAGAAGTGCCCGCCGACATACAGGGCAAACGCGTTTTCGAGCAGATGGTTTGCCAACAGGTGATATTCATAGCGGGAATGCAGGAATGCCAGGTCCGCAAAGACACACCGGACAATATCTTTCATGTCCGTCCATCGACGCCGATCAGCACAAAGAAATTTGACGACATTTATGGCGCGGAGTGAGGCGGGATACGGTTCCATCGCCGCTCCCGACGTGTTCAGCCAACCGTAAAAAGAGCGCAGCAATTCCGCTTTTACCTCTTCGGTGACCGCGGAATCGCCGAGGAAATCCATATACTGCAGGTTATAATTCCACAGTTTACCGTATGACATCATGTCCCACTGAACCGTATCCGGGAATCGATGCGAGATATTCAGAAAAGTAAACGTTTGTTTGCCGTCGAAAACGGAAGGAAGCGGAGGAGCCGGGGCGAATGTCAGCGGCACGATTCGCGGATCACCGCCGTGCGGCAGGTACGTTCGGAATGGACGTGCGGGAACGAGCCGGTAATACAGCTGATACGCTATTTGAATCGGTTGTAAATATCGGACCGTACGGAGAACACGTTTAATTTTTTCCAGCATCGGATATTT
>CAZRWF010000175.1:0-2707 GCA_964603685.1 uncultured Chitinophagaceae bacterium | reverse complement strand
CCGGAAGCATTTTCGGGTGATGTCGACACAGCGCAGGTGAATCAGATCCGGAACGGAAAAATCTACCTCGACTTTACCAATACGTTCCCGCTGGATATCGAATTGAAGATGAAATTGTTGAAAGGGATCAAAGTGGCAGACACGCTCTATGTGGATACGGTGTCGGCTCCGGCGTTGACGATCCCCCAAAATCCGTCCGATTCGATCAATTATCCTCCGTTGCGCATTGCCGCCGATACGACGACCGCGCGCACCGGAAAGCGGTCATTTACGTTCCTGAATTTGACTCCGGAAGATGCGAAAAAATTGAGCCAGGCGTCCTTTAGTGCGATCGATATTTTGATGATGACCGCCGGAAACGGCGCGACGGCGAAACAATTCTATAAAACGGATAAGCTGGTGATGTCGGTGAAGGCGAACATCATCTTCCTTGTCAGTACCGGTGAGGAGGGTGAATAACATGAAAACGACTAAAGGAGTTATCGCCATGCGCATCGTTACCGCTCGACTGTTCGCCGTTGCCCTTCTGTCGGCAATCATCGTCATCCCTTCCCTGCTTATCGCCGGCGGCGATAAATCGTCGCCGCGGCTCGTCGGAATGGGCCGTGCGTTTACCGCGTTCTCGCGCGGACTGGATGCGGTCGGCGTCAATCCGGCGAATCTCGCGTTGAACGACCGTGACGCGACGATTACGATCAACGTGCTGCCTCTCGGATTTTCCATCGGCAGCGATCTGATCAATTATGGTATCTATAATGAGTTCTTTACCGGCGTGGAAAATCCAACCACGGGCAAACGGGAACCGAAATTTCTTTCGGAACAGGATAAGGACGATATTCTGGAATTGTTCCCTTCGGGGGTCGGACGGACACAAATGAAGTTCGAAACCGCGCCGGTGGGGATTTCGTTTCAGATCGGCGATTTCGGAATGGCGATCGTCCCTTCCATGCAGATGGCTTTAAATCTCGACCTGGATAAGGAATACCTCGAATTTCCGCTGCGCGGGTATCCCGCGGGAAAGACGTATCTCTTCGACAACACCGCCATTAACGGACAGGTTGTTGCGGACGTGAACTTTTCCGCTGCGTACGTCCTCCCGTTGGAATTTCCGATGGTGAGTGACATCGCGGTCGGATTCGGTGTGAAATATCTTCAGGGATTGGCATTCATCGCCACGGAATATTATAACGGTTCGATCTCTCCGATGACCTCCACCACCAATGGTGTGGAGACCAACGATACCACCGTGGCGAAATTCGACTTTCTCCAATGGGTGGCGGCGGTCGATCCGGATGATCCGAAACCGTCCGGCACCGGATTGGGGTACGACGTGGGTCTTTCCATGCGCATTATGGATAATATCCAATTCGCGGTGAGCGTGACGGATATCGGAAAGATCAAATGGGACCAGAATACCAAAGCGATCATCGGGAACGCCAACTTGAAACTCGGCGCGGTGGGCGATAAGGAGAATCAAGACAAGTTGAAGGAGGCGTTCAAAGGGAAAACGGTCGACACCACCGGATTTGAATTTGATCTGCCGACCGCGGTTCATGTCGGCGTTGCGCTGCAGATGGACGATATCTTCGACGTGATTCCGTTCCGCTGGCTGGTGGCGATGGACGGACACTACGGTTTAAACGAGATCGGCGGTAACACCAAACTGCCGCAATACTCCATCGGCACGGAATTCGATCCGGTCGCCGGCTGGCTCCCCATCCGCACGGGCGTGATCATCGGCGGCCGCGAACGGTTTGCCTGGTCGGCCGGATTCGGGATCCATCTTGCGAATACGTTTGATCTCGATTTTGCCACGCAAAGTATCGCGATCGTGACCAATCCGGACACCTTCCGACAAGGTTCGTTCACGATGGGAATGCGGTTACGGTTCTGATGCGGTAAACGATGTGTTATTGAACCCCGGCGATGTTCCGCCGGGGTTTTTCATTTTAAATGGAACGGCGGAGCCGGGCGACCGGAATCATCATCGATTCGCGGTACTTGGCGACGGTGCGGCGGGCAATGTTAAATCCTTTTTCCTTCAGGATGGAGGCGATGTCTTCGTCGCTGAGCGGTTTGGACTTATCCTCGCCGGAAAGGATCTCTTTTATGCGGGCTTTCACTTCCTTATTCGACACATCTTCGCCGCTTTGGGTGCTGATTCCTTCCGAGAAAAAGTACCGCAGTTCGAACACCCCGAAATCGGTCTGCACATATTTCCCGTTCACCACCCGGCTGATGGTAGAAATGTCCATACGGATCACTTCGGCAATGTCCTTGTAGATCAGCGGCTTTAATCCTTCGCCCGTCTCGAAAAATTCGCGCTGGCGGTGGACGATTTCCTGCATCACTTTCATCATCGTTTCGCGGCGCTGATAGATGGAGGCGATGAACCACTTCGCCGCGTCGAATTTTGACCGGAGGAATTGTTTCGTGTCCGCGGTGACATCCTTGTTCCGTTTGGACATCAACTCCTTGTAATTCCGGTTGATACGCAGGGGAGGGACATTCCGGTCGTTCAATTGAATCACGAAGGTGTCTTCGTCTTTCGTAACGATAAAATCGGGTGTAAGGTAATTTTGCTGGGAGTCGATTGTTCCTTCGCCCGGCTTGGGATTTAAATGCGAAATGATCTCGAGGATTTTTTTGACCTCATCGATCGGAACGGAAAGAAGTTCGGAGATTTTTTCGTAATGTTTTTTGGTGA
>CAZRWF010000174.1:0-2718 GCA_964603685.1 uncultured Chitinophagaceae bacterium | reverse complement strand
ATTGAGGTACACATTCGCCGTATCCCACACTGCCGATGTTTGGGTCGATGAAATAAACGCCGTATCCCTCTGCACCAAATTAACCACTGAACCCGAAAGCGGATCGTCCGCGGTTGCCTGGAAGGTGATGGTGTTATTCAGACTGCTGCTGGCAACGGTGCCGACGTTCCAGGACAATGTTTTGCCGCTGATCGATGTCGGAGTGACGGATGCGCTGCCGGTGACGTAGCTCATGGAATCCGGCAGCGTGGTGGACACAACCACGTTTGTCGCTTGTACGTCGCCGGAATTGCCGTAGGTCAACGTGTAGGTCGTGGAACCGCCGGCAACCAGACTGATGGGGCTCGCCGTATTGGTGATGGACAGGATCGGAGCGCTCACCGCATTAGAGACGGTATTGCTGGAAATCGGTGTCGAAATTTCCGACGCGGAAATTTTTCCGGTATTCGGAATCGGATTCACACCGGAATAAGGGCTGGCCACCTGCACCGTTTCACGCAGAGTCGCGGAGGCTCCGACTGCCAACGTTCCGATTGTCCAGGTCACCGTCCGCGTCGAACCATTATACGATCCGGAATTGGTTGCGCCGACATGCGTTAATCCCGCAACAAGCGAGTCGGTGACCGAAACGTTCGTCAGCGGTACGCTTCCGCTGTTGGTGTAGGTGAGCGAATAAACGATGGTGTTGCCCGCGGTCAATGTAGCATTGGTCGATACCGATTTTGACAGTGTGGCATTCGCATCGGTGACCACCACATCGGCGGTATTTTCTGCTCCGATCACCGTTACTGACCCGACGGCAGAAACGGAGTTTTTATACGTGCCGGCAGATGTTCCGGCGCGCACATTAATTTTCAGCGAATCGGTTGCTCCGGCGGCGATTGTGACGGAAGGACTGAATGTCCACTGCACCGTTCCGGTGGCGTTTGCACTCGGACTTGTCGTCGGCGTCAGGCTTCCGCCGGCAGCATTCGATTGATAAGAAAAACCCGTCGGTAAAACATCGGAGATCGATGAGATGGTGATGGACGATGCATTCGGATTCGTGACTTTAATGGTGTAGGTGACCGTCCGTTCGGCGGCAGAACCGCCCGACAACACGGTGGACGGCGTGACTGTTTTGGACATGTACGGCGGCGAGACGCCGCAACTGTTGCTCAACAAAGCGATCTTCTGCGTATAACCGCCTTGATTTTGTGAATACGAGTCGACCGAGTTGCTCATGTCGTCGTTTGCGATCACCTTGATGAGATACACTCCTTGCTGCAACGAAGAGGTGTTCCAGGTGCGGGACCACGTGCCGAGCGGGCCGGATGAACCGAGTCCGATGACCGTCCAACTGCTGCCGGCATCGTCGGCGGTACCGTTACCGTTCGCATCGTAGTAGTAGTAAAACACCACGGAATCAACGGTGGAGGAAACGACGCCGCCGACCACTTTATACGCATCCAGCACGGTGGATTTTAAAGTCACGGACGGGCAACCTACCGCCGTTACACCCGTCACGATCGGAGCATACACGGTGTTGCCGTTAAAGTCGGTATTGTCGCCCGGCGGGAACGGCGCGTTGGTGGACGGAACAATCGTGCCGAGGTACGCAAAATCTTTTTGGAACGGATTGGTGTTGCTGTTCGCCGTCGTAAACGCCATCGAAATGCGCGAGCTCCCCGTCACGACCGGTCCGCCGTAAGAACTGGCGTTCAACACCGAAATCGGGATCTGAAATTCCAGAATATGATCTTTGTTCGTGCCCGTCGAATCGTGATAGCGGGACGTTCCGTAATCGTACACGACGGTATTCCTGCCGAGCGGCCAGGCCGTGGTGGAAATTTCGTTTCCGCTGCCGTCAAATTGTTTCAGTTTGTTCAGATTGATGCCGCTGGTGTACGGCTGAGCAGTTTTGATTGTGGTAAGCAGATACACGCCAGGAGTCGCCGGATCGATTGACTGCGACGTCGTTAAGTTCGAATAAATTACTTTGATATCATCCACCGCGTTGCCCGGGCCGCCGCTGCCGCCATCGAGAAACAACGCAAAATCTCTCCAGCCGTCCGAATTGACATCCAACATCATCACCCACGATGCAGGAGCCCACGGATCGGCATTGGCATACGATGCACCGCCGCTGTAGGCATTCGGATTAGATTCCACGCGGAACCGCAGGAAAATCGTTGTGCCGTCAAAATAAAAATAGGTCGAAGGATGTGATTGATCCGGCGAACCGGAAGAAATGTTCACGTAACTTTGCGGACTCGTTCCACCGTTCGATGGATCCTGGACTTTTTTATCGTTAATCGTCTGACCGTCGTACGTGTATGCTTTCCACGATGAGTTGCTCGGCCACGGAACAGGACTGAACGACTGTCCGGCGGAGTTCACAGCGACGAACAAGGTCAAAAGAAGGAGAATGACGATATGTGAAGAAAATTTTTTCACGGTATCATTTGCGCTATTGTGAAACAGCAATGCGCGACGATTTTTTTTCTGACGATTCCAAAAAGCGAGTGGAAATGTTGTATTGTGTGGCAAACTGACACAGATCGTCAATCGAAATTTTTTGATGTCCTCCGTCTGTGCACGAACATTTCAGTTTTCCTGAGTCCGCCCACCGTTGCACCGACGATGAACTCACGCCGAGCAATTCGGCAACTTCTTGTGTCGTAAATGTTTTTGTCTGATTTCTCATGATCAACCTTTAGAGTTTTTCACCGACGAACG
>CAZRWF010000173.1:0-2833 GCA_964603685.1 uncultured Chitinophagaceae bacterium | reverse complement strand
ATATACGTCCGCTTCACCAGTTCGATGGATCGGACCGGATTTACTTCGTGTCCGTAAAATTGTTTCTCCGACGGATCAATCGTCACCGGATCGTTGGTGATCACCACCACCTGCCGGTATTTCGACCGGAGAATCTGGAGAAATTCAAAACCCGAGGTGGAGGAACCGCCGTTCTTTTTACTTCCTAAACTTTCCGACAAGTAAATGATCATAATTTTTTCCCGACGCGCTCCCGTACGGCGCGTTCCCACAGTACATATGAAACGATCCTGTTAATGATAAGAAAGTGCACCTTCCCCTGCTTCCATTCTTCCCACACCGTTCGGGCGACATTCATATCGATCCGTTCGGATTCGTACGAATGCAGGAGCGTATCGATCTCTTGACGGCGGGTCCGGAAGACATTTTCCAGATCGACGTGAAATCCTTTTTTCTCCATTACCGAAACATCCATTCCCAGCTTTTTTTCAAGAATGTCGCGCAATAATTGTTTTGCTTTGCCGTTCGCCACCATCGTATGGAACAGCCCCGGGGTAAGGCGCTGCTGAAATTCGAACAGCCGATAATCCAGCAGCGGTTCGCGGATTTCCAGCGTATTTAACATACCGGCGATATCGGTCTTATAGTTGAGCTGCCGGACGAGCTCCGTGGATGTCTTATGATTCAACAATGACAACAACGTGTTGTCGTCTTCCGGCACCCGTGCCGGCGGGTCCACGCTGCGCGACCGCGTAAGCCGCTGCACGAACCGGTCCGTAATTCCATCCGAGGCGGCCGCCATGCTCAGAAACGAACCGGAAGAAAAGATTGCATGATAATAACTGAGGCGGAAGCTGTTTTTCGATTCAATCGACCTTCGCAGGTACCATCGCACCAGGGGCGCCACGGGGGCATACAACATTCGGAATACATTTTTCCAAGCCGAGCGGTAATATTTTGTCAATGTTTTGTACGGTTGATACCCGGCAAGCACCTCGTCCCCGCCGTCGCCGACCATCACCACTTTGCTCGTTGCCGCCGCAGTTTTGGAGAGTTGATACAGCCCGATCGTGGCGGCATCCGAAAACGGCTCGTCATACATCGAACAGAGGTATTGATAGTCCTTCCAGGTCTGCTCCAAGTCCGTTGCGACAAACTCGCGGCGGATCCGCGGCGGGTCGGGAATCGCTTTTTCCTGGAAATCCAAACTCCGGAGCGTATAGGCATGGATAGACGGAAGGTCGGTGGTCAATGCGGACCGCAGAACGAGATTGCTGTCGATGCCGGAACTGAGAAAAATTCCCACCGGCACGTCCGCCACCAGCCGGTATTTCACTGCAGAGGCGACCAGGGCGCTCAATTCCTCCAACGCCTGCTGATAATCGTCGATGCGCGATGCCGGAACGTCGTAGAGGTTCCAATATTGTTCGGTCGACATTTCCCGCGTGCCGATATCGTACGTCACGATATGGGCATGATCCACTTTGAGCACATGGTCAAAGACCGATTGGGAAGAATTGACATACCCGTAACGGAAATAACTTCCGATGGCATCGGTGCGGAGCGACGCCGACCGCCGGAGTTCGGGAAACGCCAGCACCGCCTTCAGTTCGGAACCGAAGACAAAGTTGCCGGCGATCGCGGCATAATACAGCGGTTTTACTCCCAATCGGTCACGGACCAGATGGATTTTTCCCTTTTGTGAATCATAAATGGCAATGGCGAACATTCCGTTCAGTTTGGAAAAACAGCCGAACCCGTATTGTTCGAACGCTTTGATGATCACTTCGGTGTCGCTTGCAGTGACGAAGGAATGGCCCGCGCGCACCAACTCTTCTTTCACTTCGCGGTAGTTATAGATCTCTCCGTTGAAGACGATGCGGAAATGTTTGTAGGTAAAGGGCTGATTCCCGTTCTCCGACAGATCGATAATCGATAATCGGTTGTGCCCGAGCACGACCGCGCTGCCGTTCCCGGCGAACTGTTCCTCGGTGAAACCGCGATTATCCTTCCCGCGGTGTGCAATCGCCTCGAGCATTGTATCGATTACCGCGCGATGGCGAAGAGTCGGGTCGGCAGCCACGTATCCGGCAAGACCGCACATTAGGGCGCACCCTTCCCGCCGCCGACGAGCGAGCGAACCGTGATGTTTTTCCGTCGCAGGATGTCGATCGCCATCACCCCCGTCGCCAGCGCCATCGGAAGAATGATGACGGCCGAATACGGAAGCGCAAGATTCAAGGAGATACTCAAGAGGAACACTCCGGCATAGACAATAAGGATCGCGGTGTTCAACATATTGACAAACCAGTTTTTGTTTTCCGCGAAATAGATATTGAAGACCAGGTAATTATACACAGAATGAATAAGAACAAAAAAACAGAGCAGGTAATAATCGGTCGACAAACCGGGATACGTATACTCTTTCAAAAAAACCTGAAAGATGATCTCCTTCCCTGCCGCGAGTGCGGCCATAATACCGCAGGAGACGATGACTGTTTTCATCAAATAGCGTGAATCGCTGAACGATCCTTCGCTTGATCCCGCCGAAACGCTCATTTTGTACGGAAACAATACCATGATCGACGAGGTGACGAAGGTCGTCGCCAGGTTGACGATCTTAAAAATGATGGAGAAGATGGCCAGCTCGCCCAACGGCATATAATATACGCCAAATATCACACCGAGGGAAGGGAGCGTGTTATAGGTCGCTTGAAAAGGAATATACGATGCCGAGGGGAGTACGATGGATTTGATCGTTTGCCAATTAACCGTGGACCGGTCGAACATTCGGCGGATGGCGGCCGCATTCACCGCCGATTCCAACACCTGCGCGAACGCAAGAATGGCGACA
>CAZRWF010000172.1:0-2906 GCA_964603685.1 uncultured Chitinophagaceae bacterium | reverse complement strand
CGAAACCCCTTTGGGGTTGAGCTACCAGTGCGTGTACTTTCAGTAGCGAAACCCCCTTGGGGTTGAACTACCAGTGCATTTTTCATTACAACACTTCAAAAATACGAAAGAATGCCTGATTCGGCAAGGAATTTTCTGTGAAGAATTTTTAACGTATATTGAACGACATTGGAAAGGGTTCGATGAAATCTGTCTGTATCTTTTGCGGCTCGAAGAACGGCAACCGGGAGGAATATTCCGCCGCCGCGCGTCACCTGGGTGAGTTGTTCGTGAAAAATAACATCGCCATGATCTACGGCGGAGCGACGAACGGCATCATGGGAGTCATCGCCGATACGATGATGCAAAACGGCGGCACAGTAATCGGCGTGATCCCGACCATCATTGCGGAACGGGAATTGGCGCACAAAAACATCTCCGAACTGCACGTGGTGGCATCCATGAGCGAACGAAAGACAAAAATGATCGCAATGGCGGACGCGTTCATCGCGCTTCCCGGCGGCGTCGGAACGATGGATGAATTATTCGAAGTCCTCGCCTTCACCCATCTCGGAGTAAACGAAAAACTGCTCGGCATCCTCAACGTCAACCGGTTTTACGACCGGATCATTGATTTTATCGACCACGCCGTGGCCGAAGGATTTGTCCCTCCCCGGGTCCGTTCTCAGATCGTTGTCCACGAAGAACCCCGATCGTTGATCCATTCGATGAGGCTGGCATGAGCAAACGGCAGAATATCTCCTCCGGAGCGCCGTGGGAATCGATTGTCGGATATTCCCGTGCCGTTCGTGTCGGCAACGTAATTGAAGTGACCGGAACCGTCGCGGTGGACAATGCCGGCGCCGTTGTTGCCCCCGGGGATCCATATGGCCAGACGAAATTTATCATCCAAAAGATCGAAGGAGTGTTGCACCAGGCCGGTGCCGCGCTACATGATGTTGTCCGGACGCGAATGTTCGTTACCGACATCTCCCGGTGGGAAGAGTACGGAAAAGCCCACGGCGAATATTTTTCGGAGATCCGTCCCTGCACCACCATGGTGGAAGTCTCCCGATTAATCGGAAGCGAATACCTCATCGAAATCGAAGCAACAGCGATTCTCCATGAATAATCCCTCGGAATTGTTCGAACAGGAACGGATCGAGTGGACGGGCAACGGATTTTCGGTCGCCCGCATCGCCGCGGAACATAAAGGGCGGTACACCATCCTCCTGAACGGAAAATTTCTCTCCGCCGAAATCACCGGTAAAATGATGTTCACCGCCGAAACGCGGAAAGATTATCCCGCCGTCGGGGACTGGGTCGCCGTGATGCCGCAGGACGATCCCTCCCCGTGTGTGATCCACCACATTTTTCCCCGCACCACACTTCTTTCCCGGAAAACCTCCGGCAAAGAAGTGGAGGAACAGATCATCGCCGCGAACATGACGATTGTGTTCATCGTTCAAGCGGTCGATATCACGTTCAACCTCCGCCGCGTGGAACGCCTGCTCGTCGTCGCCCGGAACAGCGGCGCCCGGCCGGTGATCCTGCTCAGTAAGATCGATCTGCTGGACGAATCCGCCCTCCGCTCCACGCTGGAACAGATCCGTACGATCGCCGGCGAAACGGAAACGGTGGAGTACAGCGCAACGACGCTGCACCATGTGGAGAAAATCCGATCGCTCATTCACAAAGATTCCACCGTCTGCTTCATCGGCTCTTCGGGGGCCGGAAAATCAACGCTCATCAACCGGTTGATCGGACGCGAATACCTGCTCACGCGCGAAGTGCGCGAAACCGATGCAAAAGGAAAACACACCACCAGTCACCGCGAATTGATTCCGCTCGAAAACGGCGGATTCGTGATCGACACGCCGGGGATGCGGGAGATCGGACTCTGGGAGACGGGCGAAGGATTGAGCGAAACGTTCGAGGATATCGCCGAATGGGCGCTGCAGTGCAAATTTACGGATTGTTCGCATGCTCACGAACCGGGATGCGCTGTCCGAGCCGCATTGGATTCAGGGGAATTGAACCAACACCGGTATGAAAGTTTTTTGAAGTTGAAAAAGGAAGCGGAGTATATCGAATCGAAATCGAGCATCACCAAACAGCAGGAACGGAAAGCGAAAGAAAAACAACTGGGGAAATTGCAGAAAGAAGTCTACCGGACAAGAAAAAAACGGTGACACCGGTCGTTACGCCGTGACGGCCGCTGCCGATTGATGCCGGATCGAAAGTCCGTCTGCTTCCAGCGACGTCGGCATTCCTCTTCTGAGCTCGGCGGCCTCCACCGCCCGAAGAAACCACTGCTCTTCCAATCCATGATGCAATGCCGTTTTTCGCAGCCACAGCGCCTCGGTCGGATGAACCTCATTATCCGCCATTGCGATCGACAATCCGTCGTGAATGAATTTTTTTGCCAGCTCCGGTGATGAAAATTCCGGAATCGTATCGTCGATAAACCGGTTGTGCAAAATCTCCCGGATCGCCGTTTCGCAGAATTTTTCCTCGAAGCCGAGCCTTTTGCCGACCCGCTTCATCATCTGCACCTCCGGATCGGTAACCCGCCGGTCCTTCCGGATGAGAAGCAACAGTCCCTTAAAATACGCGCTGCCGTCCAGTACGCTGATTTCCATTATATCCCCCGTTAACGGATTTTCTTTAAGGCTTGGGCAAAATCTTCCACCAAATCGTCGATCCCTTCCGCTCCGACCGAGATGCGGATCATTCCCGGTGTCACTCCGTGCTGCCGCAACTCCGTTTCGCTCATGTTGATGTGGGAGGAGTAGACCGGAATGCTGACGAGTGTCTCCACGCCGCCGAGCGACATCGCATTCACCGCCACTCTCAGTGCGTCGCACACGGCCGCGGCCCCCTTCACTCCCCCTTTCACTTCGATCGTCACCATCGCGCCGAATCCG
>CAZRWF010000171.1:0-2925 GCA_964603685.1 uncultured Chitinophagaceae bacterium | reverse complement strand
CCTACAGCGGTACCTACACTTTTGTCAACACAGAAATGTATTGGCCGTTGAACCATATGGTCTCTCCCGCCAAAAATTCGGTCTCCTGCACCGAATGCCATACACGGAACAACAGCAGGATCGCCGGATTGACCGACCTGTACATCCCCGGGCGGGATTTTCACGCAACGGTAGAAAACATCGGCATCGGCAGCATCCTGTTCTCCCTGGCAAGCGTCGCCATTCATGCGACTGTGCGGCTGGTCGCCCGGCGGAAAAGGAGTACGGGACAATGATGAAAAAAACAATGGTGTACAGCCGGTTCAATCGATTTTGGCACTGGACGCAATCTGTATTGATTCTTTTTCTCGCGCTGTCCGGATTTGAGATCCACGGCTCCATTCGCTTTTTCGGATTCGCACAAGCGGTGGCATATCACAATATTGCAGCGCAATTGTTCATCGGGCTGATCGGATTGGCAATTTTTTGGCATTTCACAACCGGGGAATGGAAACAGTACATTCCCACCCGGGAACATCTCCGTGCTCACGTGGAATTTTATCTGACCGGCATTTTTCGGAACGCTCCGCATCCCACCAAAAAAACAGCATTGAACAAATTGAATCCGCTGCAGCGATTGGTCTATGTGGCATTAAAAATCCTCGTTATTCCGGTGATGGTGGTGAGCGGATTGCTCTATTTGTATTACCGTTATCCGCAATCGGGCAATATTCACCGGTTAAACATCGGCGGTTTAGAATTTGTAGCGCTGTTCCATACAGCCGGAGCTTATTTCCTGATCTCGTTCATCATCGTCCATATCTATTTGATCACCACCGGTTCGACGCCGACGTCAAATCTCAAAGCGATGATCACCGGATATGAAGAAGAAGAAGAACAAGAACAGATGCCGACACAATGATTTGACAGGGAGGTAACCGTGAAAACGACATATATGAATCCGTATCTTGCCGGATTTTTGCTCGGCCTGACGCTGTTATCGACGATTGTCATAACCGGACGAGGACTCGGTGCCAGCGGTGCTTTTAAAAGTACTGTTGTCGCGGCGGTCAGCGCCATCGCTCCGGACCATGCAGGATCTTCCGCGTTTTATACGGAGAACAGGAAATCGCTGCACGATAATCCGCTCAAAGCGTGGCTGGTTTTTGAAGTACTCGGCGTCATCATCGGCGGATTTTTATCCGGCACCGTCTCCAACCGCCTGAATTTCGTCACCGAACGCGGTCCGCGCATTACGAACACCGTCCGACTCGGTTTTGCGTTGATCGGCGGATTGTTGTTCGGACTCGGAGCGCAATTCGCCCGGGGATGTACCAGCGGCGCAGCATTAAGCGGCATGGCAGTCCTTTCCACCGGCGGAATCATCACCATGATGGCTATCTTCGGCTCGGGGTATCTCTTTGCATATTTTTTCCGAAAGCTGTGGATTTGATTTAAGAATTTTTGTTTGTGGGTTCACAATGCACGATTCGGAGTACACGATAACGAGTATCCTGTTTCATGCGTCTTGCATCGTGCAAATACTTTTCACACCCCGAGGCACATATGTTACCTCTCGTCCCCAATCTTATCAGCGAAGAACTGAACCTGATCGTCGCCTTGTTGATCGGGATCGCGTTCGGATTTATTCTTGAACAAGCGGGATTTTCTTCCTCCAAAAAACTGGCAGGACTTTTTTACGGTTACGACTTCACCGTCCTCCGTGTTTTTTTTACCGCCGGAGTGACTGCCATGATGGGGGTCATCATCTTGGGATTTCTCGGTTGGCTGGACACCGATTTCATCTATATTAATCCGACGTATCTCTCTGCGGCAATTCTTGGCGGAGCGATCATGGGATTGGGATTTATCATCGGCGGTTATTGTCCCGGCACCAGCATCTGCGGACTGGCGATCGGAAAGATTGATGCCGCATTGTTTGTGGCGGGCGGATTGATCGGGGTATTTGTTTATGCTGAACTATATCCGTATTTCGAAAAGATCACCAATGCCGAATTTCTCGGACCGGTCAGGATTTTCGATTCACTCGGGGTCTCGATGGGTGTGTTCGGCATGGCGCTGACGATTGTTGCGGTCGGTGCCTTTATCATCACAACACGGATCGAACGGAAGGTGAACCCCGAAGCACCTTCCCGTTTGTTCTCGCCGCGGCATCACATCGCCGCCGGAGTTGCTGCGGTCGTGTTCGGTGTGCTGCTATTGTTCCTGCCGGATTACAAAGAACGGATCTATTCCGCAAGCGCCGATCCGGAAACAGTACGCACCACGGCAGTGAAGGAAATGACGGCGGATGAACTGGCCTTCCGCATTCTCGACCGTGACCCGCATCTGACGATTATCGATCTCCGGAATAAAAATGAATTCGACACAATGGCGCTTCCCGGTTCGGTGCACATGAACATCGGTGACGTATTGCAAAAAGAGTTCAGCACACTGCTCGGAATCCGGAAGAAGAAAAAAGTATTTGTGAGCAACAACGAGACCGACGCTCGCATTGCTGCTATTATCGCGGTACACATGGGATATGAAAATATCATGATCCTCTGCAACGGGATCGATGGATTGAAATCTTCCGTTCTCGATCTTACCGGCGATCCATCCGACAGGAGATGCCGATTTTTGTCTCCTTCCGCCGCACCCGCAGGATCAGAACAATTACCAATGGCTATTCGCCAGAGGAAAGATACAGAGCGATTCCGGGCAAAGGCATCGATCGCATTGCGCGAAATGATTGCGACAGCGAAAAGATCCGCCGTACACACACCCGCACTCGTGAAAAAAATCGCCGGAGGATGTTAAAAAAAAGTAGCGTGTTCGAATAACGTTTTTCTTGTTCCTATGCCAAAAAATTCGCATTTTAAAGAAATAGAGGACGTTTAGCTCAGTTGGTTCAGAGCGTTCGCCTCACACGCGAAAGGTCGTAGG
>CAZRWF010000170.1:0-3029 GCA_964603685.1 uncultured Chitinophagaceae bacterium | reverse complement strand
CCGAAACGGGCCAATTCCTTCGCCATTCGCTCGCGGTCAGCCGCTTCTTTGCCGGTCTCCTCTTTGTGAAACCGGGTATTTTCGAGCATCAGAATTTCGCCGGCGGCAAGCCCTTCCACCATTGCGGCGGTTTCCGGCCCTATTGCTGCAGGAGCCCGTTTCACCGGCCGCCCCAGCAATGCTGAAAGACGTTCGGCAACCGGTTTCATTTTATGTTTCCCTTCGATGAACGACTGTTCATCGAACGTTTTCCCGTCCTTCTCCGCCTTTTCTTTCGCCTTCTGAGTGTCCTTTTTCGGATCGCCGAGGTGCGACATCAAAACGAGAGACGCCGGTTGTTGTTCCAAAATATATTTGATGGTCGGGAGTGCTGCCTGAATGCGGATATCATCCTGAATGACACCGTTCTTCAACGGAACGTTAAAGTCGACCCGCATCAACACCCGTTTGTTGTGAAGGGAAATGTCACGTACGCTTTTTTTGTTCATGGCTAAAATTTAAAGTAAAATAAGACGATGTATGGTTGAAAGTGAATGCCGATTCTCAGATGTTCACTGGATGCGTACACAAATCCGAAATCGACATCGAACGGATTTCCGGTCTGAATGTTTTTGTCTTTTTCCCGGTACGATGGAATATACGGATCATAATACAGCTGGCCGATAATCTTAAACCGGTCGGTGATGTCGTTCTCCACGGCGAACCACACGCGCGGCATCATCAGGTTGCGGTGTTTAATCACACTGGTGCCGGCATGGTATGCCACTCTTCCTTGTTTGTCGTCCTTGAGTGCCGAGTACGTGTACGCTGCGAATACTTCCATCCACGTAAAATAATCGTCCATCGTGCCGACATCTTGCCACTCATTGTAGGTGACATTTTTGTTTATCACGGGATCAAAATAGATAAAGCGGTCTTTCGCAAATTTCCGTTTCCCGGTCGGACCGGCCGTATGGAGATGAAATCCGATCGACATGGCATGTTCGCTCTCCATCGTGCCGCCGCGATAGATGCGGAATTTCGGCCGGACATTCAGGTCCGCAAACAGATACCGCCAATAGGAGGAGGAAATATCGATGTTCTCGGAAAGCGCCACTCCCCACGACAATCCGCTCAGGTACAGCGATCCGCGCTCCAGGGTAAATCCGGTCGGATCGAAAAAAATATCGGTGAGCCGTTCCTGTCCGTAATAAAATTCCTGTTTTTTCGCCGAGCCCGGAAGATTCACACCGGTTTCGGATGTCCGTTCGATGTTTTCCTGATTGATCGTAACGATACCGAATGACGATTGCAGCACGAATTGCGACTCGGTGCGGGAAAGCACGTCGCCTGAAACAATATTGCCATCCTTCAGATAGATGGTGATGGATTGCGGCTGAATGGTGGACTTCAACACCGTCACCTGTCCGAACGATGTTTTCAGCACAACGGCGGAATCATTTTCGGTCACGAATATTCCGGTAACTTTGTCACCGTTTTTCAGCAGGATCGTCCGCTCCGTATCCTGCGCCGCCGGCAACAGGGCCGCCCATATCAGGCAGAGCAAAAAATTTTTCATCACATTCTCCGGAATGACGAAAGAAACAAAGGGCTGATACCGTTGACGGTGAATCAGCCCTTGTTCTTATGGATCGATCTGCGGAACGCCGATCACTTGGCCGTTCCCGCCATTTTCCTCAACAGATCGACAACACGGTTGCTGTATCCCCATTCGTTGTCGTACCAGGAGACCACTTTGAAGAACCGTTTTTCGCCTTTCAGATTGTTCTGCAGCGTCGCCAGGGAATCATAGATGGAGGAGCGCTCGTCATGGATAAAATCGGTGGAAACCACTTCATCTTTCGTATAGCCGAGAATTCCTTTTAAATATGTTTCCGAAGCTTTTTTGAACAGCGCGTCGATCTCTTCGATGGAGGTGTCGCGCGTTGCACGGAACGTCAGGTCGACTACCGACACGTCGGCCGTGGGGACGCGGAACGACATACCGGTCAATTTACCCTTCGTTTGCGGCAGAACTTCGCCGACCGCTTTTGCCGCTCCGGTAGCGGACGGGATGATGTTGATCGCCGCCGCACGCCCGCCGCGCCAATCTTTCTTCGACGGACCGTCGACCGTTTTTTGCGTTGCCGTGTAGGCGTGGATGGTGGTCATCAAACCGGTTTCAATGCCGATCCCTTCCTTCAACAACACATGCACGACGGGAGCAAGACAATTAGTGGTGCACGATGCGTTGGAGACGATGTCGTGTTTCGCCGCATCGTATTCATTGTCGTTTACGCCCATGACGATCGTCTTCACATCCCCTTTTCCCGGCGCCGAGATCAGAACTTTTTTCGCGCCACCGGCGATGTGCCCTTTCGCTTTTTCGGAATCAGTGAAAAGTCCGGTTGATTCGATCACGATCTCCACTCCCAGTTCTTTCCACGGCAGCTGCGACGGATCTTTCTGCGCTTGAACGCATTTGATCTTGTGTCCGTTCACTACAAGAACGTCATCATGTTCGAGGGACGGAGAACTTTTTTCGCTGCCGACGGTCCCCGGGAAATGACCGTGGATCGAATCATACTTCAATTGATATGCAAAATAATCCGCTTCGGTGCCGACATCTACCACGGCCACGACATCGATTTCTTTGCCTAACACACCTTGTTCGACCATCGCGCCGATCACCTGGCGGCCGATGCGGCCGAATCCGTTAATGCCAACTTTGATAGCCATAATTGTCGTTTCCTCTTTAAAAGTGCAGAATTTTATTCATTTGCCGATGAAATTTACCAAGAATAGCGGTGAGAAGCAACCGGCCGAATTGATGGAATTTCGATGCCGGCAACGGAACGATTGCTCCTTGCAGAATTACCGTGGATTGAAAAAAATAAAAGAGAGGCCGACGATCAGGATGAATAATATCGTCGTTTTTGTGTCGATGTGTCGATCGGTGAGATCAATTGACGATAGTGACGGTCGCATTTCCGGGAGTGACAGTGACATACAATTTCGGAAACGATCCGTCCGAGAGAACAGAAATTACG
>CAZRWF010000169.1:0-3038 GCA_964603685.1 uncultured Chitinophagaceae bacterium | reverse complement strand
CGGTGGTGGTCGGAACAACGCCGGTTTCAATCTGAAATTCCGACGGGTTAAAAGTAAAGGAATCACGAGAGGAAAATGGTGAAACGACCGTGATGAGAAAATTTCCCGTATCGGCCAATTGATTCGATGTGGAAAAGATGGAGAGGCTGTAATAAAACGAAAGTGTATCTTTTGACAAAAGCACCGGGAGGAGGTTCTTTCCCCCTTTGGTGGAATCGAACATTATCCCATCGGGCCGGTACACACTGTCGGTCACGATAATGAGATCACCCGAGTAACTCCATCGAGGCGCCTGATGGAGAATATTGCTGCGTTGAAGTATCACGGTCAATCGTTTCGGCGGATCACTGGAGACATCATATACCGCGAACGGAACATCCACGAAACCGAGGAACCGTCGGCCTCCCAGATTATACAAAAATGCCTTCTGCGTCCGATCGGATATTGTCGTATCGAAACTATAGGGCTCCGTATACTCGAACAGACCGTTGTTGTTTACATCCATGAAACCGGTCATTTTATTAAATTTGATCACCGTACTCGGTATATCGGCAAGATGTACCGATGATGGGACCGGGTGGATATACGTCGGGGTGTACACGAACGCATTGAACCATTGTGTTCCGGCACCTTCATATTTCGGACTCACCGACAGCCGATCAGCGAAAGAACGTACGACAATCTTAAATCCATCGATGACAGGCAGCAGATGATTTTGAGAAGTCGGTCCTTGGTTGATGAGCCGCAGCGGCGGCAGAACGCTTTCTCCGGTCGTTTGGTTATTGATCCGGAGACCGTAGAACATTTTTGCGGAATCGACGCCGAAAATTTGATACGTATTGTTTTTGATGGAAGATTGATCGACAACATTAATGTCGAAGGCGAATGCACCGCGGCCGCTGAGTCTCTGCGCGGCGGCCGTACGATAAGTCAATGGGATAACGGGAAATGAAATAGTATCGAGCCAGATGTTCTTTCGATTGTCGGTGATTCTCAATTCCATTCGGATATGCGATTCCCGGAAATCCTTCGGTACGGTCACATCAAGAAAGGAATTACTGTTCATCGGCGAATATTCCGGTCTCTTCTCGTTCTGTGCCCGGATCGTGTCGAACAACGGAGTAAAATTAACGCTCACATCATGAAGATCGAAATTATTCCTGTTGATCGCCGAAAAAATGTAGCGAACATTTTCACCCGGATTCGCCTGGCCGTTACGGTTGATGTCGTCCGAAACAATTACCGGACCGCCGATTTTCAGAGTGCTCATCGGAAAGCTGGTGTGAAGTGAATTCCAACGCGTGTTCCATTGCAATGAATCGGAGACGATGGCGTTGATCCGTACCGGTTCCGGAGAACGGGGTAATGTGATGTTTCGGGAGAATATTTTGTCACCGGCCGTCCGATCGCCGTCCACTCCAGAATCGTTCAGCGGTACGGAGGCAAGAATGGTACCGCTGTTTTCCTGAATTATTTCGGCTGTCACCTGTTGTAGATTGATCGACGCAGCATTCATCGAAAGATGGAGGTCCACGTCATTCGGTGTAAATGTTTGTTGTGCGGTGACAGCGGGATAGGTCAGATTCATCCGGTAAAAATTATGGGCGAACGATGTTGCTTCACGCAGACGTGTGATGCTTTCCAGTCGATCGGTGCCTTGCGCGATCACAAATGCCGCATCGATCACGACCGTGTCCCTGGATAAAAGTGTTGTCGGCCCGACGGAGAGAAGAGACCGGTAATCGGAAGCATTTAAACCGGATGCGGAGGGAATCCAACCGTTTCCCGCGACGGGATCTCCGGAAAAAACGAACCGTTCCGGGTTCATCTTTAAGGGATTGATGTAAGGATCTCCGGTTGCACGAAGTCCCTTCAAATAATTGAATGCCTGAACGGCATAAATAGAGTTACCCTGCGGCGGATCTGACCAGATACCTCCCCCGATTATCACGGAATGGGCGAATGGTGCCAACGTTGGTACACTCGACAAAAAAGTGTACCCGTTTGCAGGCGGCAAAATGCCGTAACCGTTGATCCCATCATCGTTATTATCACCATTGTAAAAAAAAGAAAGTCGAAATGTGGAATCATATCCGACATAATCATCGGAGCCGTTTCCGAGGTCCGTGTCGCTCCACAATCCGAATAAGAGCGAATCGTAGGCGGCGTCGCTTTTGTTGATGATGGTGAACCGGATGAACATAATGTTCTGCAACGCATTGAGTGAGTTGAATCCATAAAACAGTGCCCGGACTTCCATTCCCATCGGCGGAGTCGTTCCGACTGATTGATGGTTGACGGGATTACCGTCATTGTACACCATCCACAGTTGTTGATCCCCGAAAAATTTCGGTTTGTCGATCCCTTTCGTCCACCGTCCGTCGTTATTCACATCACGATACGGCGCGCCGAGGTCGCCTGGCCAGTCGTCATAGTCCGGATTCACACCGCCGACCGAATCTTTTTTATTGATCTTATATATCCGGAATCGTGTGTTGGCAGGATCGGCGACTGAGTCCAAATTATTCAGCGAGGTGTTATATGTACCAAGAATTGGTCCAGGTTGAAATTCTGTCGCATAATTTTGTACGGCAGTGCGAAGAATGCCCGTCGGTCGGTGTTTACCAATGAGCCAGAGTCCAGAGGTGAAAACAGCTGTTTTTGATGAACCTTTCGGCCACGACAATCCCGAATTATTTGTGCGGAGATAATCCGCATACGGCCCCGCGCTGTTGATGGTGCAAAGGATGTTGTTAACGTCGAAAAATTTCCATTCTTGCAACTGGGTCTTCGTCATCGAGTCGGAGGGACGACGTTCCGGATCTCTCGATGCGAACATTTCGGTCACAACGAGGAAAAACGGTAGAGCGACAATTAAAAAATGTAATTTGATCATTTGAGCAAGATCATCTTTTTCGTCTCGGACACTCCCGCAGAGACGATTCTATAGATATAGAGTCCGCTGGCAACCGGGATGCCATCGTCGTTCCTGCCGTCCCAGTCGATCTCGTAGGTTCCGGCGGGACGGTCGCGATTGA
>CAZRWF010000168.1:0-3056 GCA_964603685.1 uncultured Chitinophagaceae bacterium | reverse complement strand
AAGAGGAAAAACGGGATGGAGTTTCCGGTGGAGATCAGTTTAAGTCCCATCCGGACGGAAGAGGGTGTGCTCGTCATGAGCGCCATCCGCGACATCAGCGAACGACGGAAAGCGGAGGAAAAATTCAAAAGCCTGCTGGAAGCGGCCCCCGATGCGATCGTTATCGTAAACGGTATGGGTAAGATCGTTATCGTCAATACGCAGACCGAAAAATTGTTCGGCTATGAACGTACGGAACTGTTGGGAAAACGGATTGAAACCCTCGTCCCGGAACGGTTCCACGGCCGCCATGTGACGCACCGGGATAATTTTTTTGTTGATCCGAAGAGCCGTCCGATGGGGGCCGGATTGGAATTGTACGGGCGGAGGAAGGACGGCACGGAATTTCCCGTGGAGATCAGTCTCAGTCCCCTGCAAACGGAAGAAGGAATGCTCGTTTCCAGCGCCATTCGCGATATTTCCCAGCGGAAAATCGCCGATACGGTATTGCGCGACCGCACGAAAGAATTGGAGGCGGCCAATCGGGAACTCGAGGCGTTTTCCTATTCCGTTTCACACGACTTGCGCGCGCCGCTTCGGGCGATCAACGGATTCTGCTCCATTCTGCTTTCGGAACATTCCTCGGAACTGCCCGACCGTGTCTCGCGTCTGCTGCAATTAATCTCCCAGAATACCATTCAAATGGGGAATCTGGTGGACGATCTCTTAAAGTTTTCTCAATTAAGCCGGCAGCAGCTCCAAAAACAGAAAATCAACATGTCCGAACTCGTGTCCGCCTGCATCGATCAGGTGCGCACCATGTCCAAAAAAGACAATATCAAAATCACCATTGAACATCTTCCCGATGCCCATGCCGACATGGTTGTTTTAAAACAAGTGTGGCTCAATTTACTCTCCAACGCCGTAAAATTTACCCGACCCGGTATTGTTCCACAGATCACGATCGGCCACGTTCCGGTGAACGGTTCCGGCGCCTACTTTGTGAAGGATAACGGCGTCGGATTCGACATGGAATATGCCGGAAAACTCTTCGGCGTGTTCCAACGACTGCATAAAGCGGAGGATTTCGAAGGGACCGGTGTCGGCTTGGCCCTGGTGCAACGAATCATACACCGGCACGGAGGAACCGTCTGGGCAGAATCAAAGCCGGACCACGGTAGCACATTCTATTTTACACTCGGAAAGGATTAAACGATGGCGGAACGCACCGTCGACATTTTACTCGTGGAAGACAATCCGAACGATGTGGAGTTGGCGATGCACGCATTCCGAAAAAACGGCGTGGACGGCACCGTACATGCCGTACGGGACGGTGTGGAAGCAGTGGAGTTTTTATTCTGCACCGATCGGTACGCCGGCCGGGATCCCTCTTCCGGTCCGAAACTGATTTTGCTCGACTTAAAACTTCCGAAATTGGACGGATTGGAATTGCTGCAACGCATCAAATCCGACAATCGCACAAAAAAGATTCCGGTCGTCGTGCTGACCACGTCGCACGAACGAAGTGATGTGGAAAAAAGTTATCTGTACGGTGCGAACAGTTATGTGCGCAAGCCGGTCAATTTCGAAGAATTCGCCGAAGCAATCCGCCTGATTATCCAATATTGGTTTTCCCTGAATCAATCCCCGTTCACTCTCTGATGACAAACGAATCGCGGCCAAAATCCGATCTCCATTTCCTCATTCTCGAAGATAATCCCTCCGATGCGGAAATAACTCTTCACGAACTCCGGAAATGGGGTTACCGGCCGCACCATGCCATCGTTTCATCGAAGGAAGAATATCTCCGCCATCTCAACGATGATGTCGACATCATTCTGTCGGACTATTCCATGCCTCAATTTGATGCCCCGCACGCGTTGAGGATTCTTCAGGAGAAGGGGTATGATATTCCGTTCATCGTCATTTCCGGAACGATCGGTGAAGAGGTGGCCGTTGCGATCATGCGCGAGGGAGCGACCGATTATCTCCTCAAAGACCGCCTCTCTCGTCTGGGGCCGGTTCTGGAAAACGCAATAAAACAAAAAGAATTACGTGAGCGAAGCCGCCGGGCCGAAGAAAGTTTAAAAAATATGTTCCGGGCCGTGGAACAGTCCGCCGACAGTATTATGGTGACAGATCGTAAGGGGGTGATCGAGTTCGTCAACCCCACCGTTATCCGCACCAGCGGATATTCCAAGGAAGAGCTTCTGGGTAAAACCCCGGCCTTGTTGAAGTCGGGGAAACATCCTCGTGTATTTTATGAAGACCTGTGGAGGACCATCTCCGGGGGGAAAGTGTTTCGTGCGGAGTTTATCAACCGCCGAAAAAATGGTGATCTATATTTTGAAATGCAGTCCATTTCTCCCGTGTTCGACGCAAACGGTACAATCACCCATTTTGTGAGCGCCGGAAGGGAAGTCACCGAACAGCGAAAGATGGAAGAAGCCCTTCGCAACAGCGAACGCCGTTATCGCACCCTCGTGGAAAGTGCCCTCGATGCGATCTTCACCCTGGATGTGGACGGCCATTTCACTTCGCTCAATGCGGCATTCGAACAAATTACTGGTTGGGACCGCGTAGAATGGATCGGCAAAAATTTTCAAAATATCATTCACCCGGATGATCACGCGGAATCGACGGAAAACTTCAAGCGGGTGTTGCTCGGTATCGCCGTTCCGATCCGCGAATACCGGATCCGCACCGCATCCGGAGGGTACGTGGTGGTTGAAGTGTTGACGGCGGCAAAACAGGATAATAATGCCATAGTCGGGGTGTTCGGCATCGCTCGCGATGTAACGGAGAGAAAACGGCTGGAACTACATTTGCGCCAGTCCCAAAAAATGGAGAGCGTCGGCACTCTGGCCGGCGGCATTGCCCATGATTTTAACAATATTCTCGGCATCATTCTTGGATACATTGAACAGTATCAACGAAAAAATCTCAGCGAAGATCAACTTTCCGAAAATTTCGAAATGATGAAACGGACGGCCCAACGCGGTGCCATGCTCGTCCGTCAGATCCTCACCTTCGCGCGAAAAAATGATATGGTGACTGCACCGGTGTCGGTGAACGAG
>CAZRWF010000167.1:0-3102 GCA_964603685.1 uncultured Chitinophagaceae bacterium | reverse complement strand
GAACTCCCCATGGGCATTATGCGACATTTGATAACCCTGTACCGCTCCACCACGCCGGGGCGGCCATGACTCTGTTCCGATCGTACTCCATGTGCCGGTTATTCTTCGTTGCGGCGGTGGCGGCGTTGTCGAGCACCGCCGATGCCCAATATTTCTCGATTGATGCCTCCCTGGCCCGGCGGAATTGGAACGAACTGTATTCGACGGAACGGAGATCCCATTCCTCCATCCAACCGTACGGATTCACCGTCCTCCGCGATTTGACACCGCCGTTCGAACTTCGTTACGATTCGTCCGCCGCCGCCTCCTGGCTGTTCGACAAAGTATTCCAGGAGCATTTTATTGAATACAGGGATTCTGCCGTGTACCTGTATGCCGATGTGCTGCCCGACCTGATGATGGGGCACGATTCACGCTCCGGCCGATGGACATATACGAACACCAGGGGTTTTTTCTTCGGCGGTTCGGTTTCCGCCAATGTCCACTTTCAATCGGAATTTTTTGAAAACCAATCGACCTTTCCGGATGACCTGACCCGATTTGTCAACGCGAAGAATGTCGTGCCGGGACAAGGTTTCGCCCGATCGCAGAACGGTCGACTGTTCGACTATAATCAAGCGGCGGCACATCTGTCCTACGCACCTTCCGAATATCTCACCCTCTCCGGCGGCCACGGGAAACATTTTATCGGCGATGGGTATCGTTCGCTGTTGTTGTCGGACAATTCTTTTCCGTACCCGTACGTAAAAATGACCGTTGATCTGTGGAAATTCCGTTATCTGGCGATGTGGACGGAATTTCAACACATCGATCATCTGCCGAATTTCGATACCTATCCATGGGCAAAAAAAGCGGGAGTGTTCCACTATCTTGACATCGCCGTCACTCCCGAATGGAAGTTGGGTGTGTTTGAATCGATCATCTGGGTGCCGACGGATTCGATCCGCCAGCGGGGAGTGGAATGGAATTATTTGAATCCGATCATCTTTTTGCGTCCGACGGAATTTTCCATCGCGTCGCCGGACAACGTCCTGATGGGTCTCAACAGTTCATATACACTGCGGCCGACGACGGTGGTGTATGGTCAATTTGTGATCGATGAAATTACGTTCAAGGAATTTATCGGCGGAAGAGGGTATTGGGGGAACAAATACGGCATTCAGGCCGGTGTGAAACAATTTGATGCGTTCGGAATTTCCCGTCTGTTTCTGCAGGCGGAAATGAACAGAGTCACTCCATACACGTACGCCCACCGCAGTGTTTTGAAAAGTTACGGGCATTACAACCAGAGCCTGGCACATCCTACCGGATCCAACTTTATCGAGTCGCTGGTAATTGCGGGTTATTCCTGGAAAAGATTCGATGTGCAGCTGCAGGTCAATTATAATGTCTTCGGAACCGACACGTCGGCAGCGACGAGTGTCGGTCAGGATCTGTTCCGTCCGTACACGCTGCGGGTGAAGGATTTCGGCAATGAAATCGGACAGGGCGATCGGCAGACGTTGGTGCTCACCGAACTGCGTGGTGCGTACCGATTAAATCCGCTTACCAATCTCCGCATCGAGTTTTCGTTGCGTCATCGGTCCGAAACAAGCGCCGCTGTTTCAGCGAATTCAATCTGGTGGAATATCGGCATTCGCAGTTCGTTCAGGAACATCTACTACGATTTTTGATGTTCGGTTGAACCGCGCCGCACGCGGTGAAGGATTTCGATGGTCTGGCGGACGGTGCTTTCCCACGAAAATCGGGACATCCGCTCCTGCAATCTCCGCCGCAATTCCAAAATTTCCGAAGACGGAAGCTGCAAAACGCGCATGATCTGATCCGCCAGGGATCCCGGATCGTTCGTGCTGTAATAGAAGGCCGTATCATCGAAGATCTCCCGCATCACCGGATAGTCGCTGCACACCGTGAGACACCCCTGTCCCATCGCTTCCAATTGAGTGTTCGAAAATGCCTCCGCTCTGCTGGTTTGAACGAACATCGTCGCATTCCGGAAACACCAGGTCATCTCTTCCGGTCGTAAATACGGTGTGATAATCACCGCGCTGCGCAATCCGAGGCGGTCGATCAATGCCATGATCTTCGTGTAATATCCCCGCTCCGAGGCGATCACCGGTGCGGTCAACAACAGTGTCGGTACGGCGATATTTTTTTCCCGCAGCAGGGCGATGGCCGTCAGCAGGTCCTCAAATCCGCGGTACCACGAAAAACTTCCGGAAGCAAAGAGAAACTGCGATGGGATGGGGAAAGGAGGTTGAACGGATGCAGAATGTTCGTCGGCATCATATCCGTGATAGACAACGCTGATGGATGTTTCGGGAATCCGCAGCGACCGGACAAGGACTTCCTTCAGATGACGGCTGACGGCGATGACATGATCCGCCCGGCGACACGCCATCCGGGCCTCGTATTTTTGCACCATCAGTTTCAATCGTTTATGCAGCGGAACCCAGTAGGTGGGTTGCTGAAACGGTTCGATATTCTGTGCCAGAGTGACGACCGGCAGTCGGAGCTGCAGGATGGACCGCGTGGTCAGCGTGAAGGCAACATCGAATTTGTTCGTGTGGACGAACCTCGCCATATTCCAAAATCCGAGGAGAATATCGTACCACGGAACGACATGTCGCCGGACCGCACCGTCCAGTTCTTTCAGCACGATGTGCCGGGGGTGCACAACGGTGATGTCGGTGACTTTTCCGTCGTCCGACAGCAGCGGCACGATCGAATTCAGATGTTTCAACAATCCGTCGCTGTATCCTTTCAGCGTCGGGACGAGGATCGCAATCTTCACTGTTCGTCCTCCGTAAGATGGCGGAGTGCGTGGCCGATGAAGAGAAAAAAGAAGGGCAATTGCGTCGATCGAACGCCGAGCCACCATGCTTCAATCTGGGCATGAAAACTTAACGACGCAATCAAAGAAAATAATACGACGGCCGAAGATGTCCCGGACACATCGCTGCCGGAGAACCTCAGCACGGGATGCCGGCGGCCGTTCTGCTCTGTCGAGCGGCGAGCGATGATTTTTTTTCCCAGCCAATAGAGGACCGTCGCCACCGGGGTGAGGAAGAGGACCGTTCCGATAATCCCCGTTTCTTCCAA
>CAZRWF010000166.1:0-3155 GCA_964603685.1 uncultured Chitinophagaceae bacterium | reverse complement strand
CACTCGCCGAACTGATCCAAACGAAATTCCCGAAAGATTTTCTCGCCTGCGTCACATTCGGCGACGATGCGAGTCTTATCAGCCTGGCCGAGATCCCCTTTCTGCAGGTCGGCCCGTTTCATACCAATACCCGTGCAGGACTCCAAATGGCGCGGAATCTCCTCCGGAAATGCGGAAATGCGAACAAACAGATCTTCATGATTACGGACGGCAAACCGTCGGCCATGTTCGATGATGCCGGACGCCTCTATAAAAACTCCTTTGGGCTCGATCCGAAAATCGTCAATAAAACCATCGACGAGGCGGTGCAATGCCGCCGTGAAAAGATCACCATCAGCACGTTTATGATTGCCCGCGATCCCTATCTGATCAATTTCGTTGATGAATTGACCAAAGCGAACAAAGGGAGAGCCTATTATTCCTCCCTGAACAACCTCGGTCAGTTCCTCTTCGTCGATTACATCAAAAACCGCCGGAAGACCTTTTGATGATCCTCACGGAATTGCGCTCCCGTCTTGCAACTGAACGCCGATAATTTTACATTGACGCAGAATATTCCACTTGTTCGTTCCTTCTGGAGGAAATAATGAAACGCTCACTGCTGTTTCTTTTGATCATCACTCTCACGCTCGAATACCTGGAGGCGCTGCCGAAGTTCGCCACCCGGCAAGGGGCCAAATGCCAGTCGTGCCACATTAATCCGACCGGAAAAGGGATGCGGAGCACTTTCGGCTCCACGTACGGACGGGAGGAATTGACGATGGCCACTTTTAAAGAAGCGACCGACATCGAAGAATATTCTCCCATGCTGAACGATTTTTTCACCGTCGGGATGGATTACCGGACACTCTTCTATTACCGGGAGCAGAATTCCAATTCCAGTTTTTTTCAAATGCAGGGGGACCTCTACCTCGATCTGCGGCTGAATAAAAAATTCCGGATTTATTTCGACAAAGGGTTGTACAGCGGATTCGAAGTGTTCGGTTTGGCGAAGGTGCTTCCACTGGACGGTTACGTGAAAATAGGAAATTTTATTCCGTCGTACGGATTAAAAATGGATGATCACAATTTGATGATCCGGAGCGGACCCTTCTTCCCGGTGAATCCTTCCATCAGTTCGTATCCGACGGGGCTCGGGTTCGGACAAGGTTCGGAAGATACCGGTCTGGAACTCGGATTTAATCCAAGCGTCTTCACCATCAACATCGGCGTCTTTAACGGCAAGCGGGGCGGACTGGCGGGAACGGCCGGGACAAAAAACAAGGCGGTGGTGATCCGCGCCGACGCAAACATACAAACGGACTTCGTCAATTTTAATATCGGCGGTTCGGCGTACAATCAACCGACGGCGGGCGGACCGGGAAAAACACAGATCCTCGGCGGATTCGGCGTCTTTACCTTCGACAACAATCTTACGGTACAGGGAGAGTACGATCAGATCACCACCTACCATGCAACACAGGCCAAGTTGGTCACCGGCAATATCCTGTACATCGAAGCGAACTATCTGCTCTGGAGCGGCGTGGACCTGAAACTCGGATATGAATTTTACGATCCCAACCTCGATCTGCAAGACGGATCGGTGACCCGGTACACGATCGGCGCGGAATTGTTCCCGCTCACCGGCGTGGAAGTCCGGCCGATCTACCGCATCAATCAAGAAGCGCCGGCCGAGTTGAAGAACAATGAATTGCACGTGATGTTCCATTTTTATCTCTAACATAGGACGAATGCGATGATCGCCAGAATGTTCAGTTCCGTACTCCTCTTGACGACATTGTTGATCGTCTCCTGCGAAGACCAGGGAGATCCGGTGAGCGTCTCCGTTCCGACACCGGTGATCTCAGCCGTCGTGCCCGATTCCGGCAAAGCCGGCGACACGATCACCGTGAGCGGATCGAATTTCGGTTCGTCGCGCGGAACCAGCACCGTTCAATTCGGAAGTCTCAGCGGTACGGTGTATCCTTCGTGGACGGCAACATCGATACGCGTGGTGATTCCATCGAATGCGGCCGGCGGTAACGTCTCCGTGACGGTTTCCGTCGGCGGAAAAACCAGCGCCGCCTCCCCCTTTAAAGTGCTCGCACTCACCACCGTCAGCTTTGCCGGCGATGTGCTCCCGCTCTTTACCGGATCGACGTACGGCTGCACCGGTTGCCACGGCGGACAGAACAATCTTTTTCTCGGAACATATGCCCAGGTGATGGCGGGAAACAGCAACAACGGTCCGGTCGTGGTTGCCGGAGACACCAACAGCGTGCTCATTCAGAAGCTCAAAGGGACCGCCAGTTTCGGCAGCCGTATGCCGTTCGGCAGCGGACCGATGTCCAACGCCGATATGCGCACGATCATTACCTGGGTTAAAGAAGGTGCCAACAACAATTAATCGCGGACGTACAATGAAACTGCTCGTTCTCTATTCTCTGCTCTGCACGGTCATGCTGGCCGGACAAGAGAAGGAAAAAAAGGGGACCGTTTCCTTTAAAAAGGATGTCATGACGGTCTTTTCCAAAAAGTGTCTGAACTGCCACAATACGGAAGATGAAAGTCCGAGCCGATTGTATCTCGACTCGTATCAGGAATTGATGAAGGGGGACAGCAAAAACGGACCGGTCGTGAAACCGAAAAAGGGGGAAGAAAGCGTGCTGATTATGAAGCTGCGGGGAACGGCGAAGTTCGGAAAGCAGATGCCGCGCGGTAAAAAACCGCTGGATGAAGAAACGATCGAGCTGATCTCCACGTGGATCGATCAGGGCGCCAAAAATAATTAACACACAAGGAAACACTGATGAGAATCCCACTGCTCCTCTGTTCTTTGTGCGCCCTTTTCCTGTCCGCCGCTGCGCAGGACAAAGATGAGGTGTCGTATTCGAAGGACCTGTATCCCATCGTGAAATCGAAGTGCATCAAATGTCACGAAAAGGATGACGAAAATCCGAACAACTATGCGATGGACAATGTCGCCTTGATCCGTTCCAGCGGCAAAAGCAAAAATATGGTAATCCCCGGCAACGGCGACGGAAGTTACCTCGTCGTGAAACTTCTCCCCAAACCGCCGAAGGGAGCACAAATGCCGATCTTCTCCAAGAAAAAACTCTCCCCCGAGGAGGTCGACCTCTTCAAACGATGGATCGATCAAGGGGCGAAAGATAATT
>CAZRWF010000165.1:0-3173 GCA_964603685.1 uncultured Chitinophagaceae bacterium | reverse complement strand
TGTCGAGATAATCGTTTTCGGACACGGGGTAGGTCATGACTGTTTTGTTGTTTTTGATCAGCGCTTCGATCAAGTTGGTCATATGGAATTGTTCGCCGTCCGGAATGTAGTCGAACGCCTCTTTATTCAGGATATATACGCCGGTGTTGATCGGGAACGTATACTCCGGCTTCTCCACGATTTCCGTCACGACGCCCCCTTTTTTAAAGGCCACCACGCCGTACGGGATGGGATGATGATGCATGGACGATACGATCGTCAAACAAGCATTGTTCGACTTATGGAAATGGAACACTTCGCCGTAGTCCGCTTTGACGATGATGTCGCAATTCGTGACGATACAATAATCTTTTACGCGGTGTTTCAGCAGCAGCAGGCTGCCGGCGGTACCATAAAACTGTTTTTCCCAGAAATATTCCAGCGAATATTTTTTCTTCAAGTTGCGGAAATAGGCCTCGATCATCTCCCCTTTATAATTCACGGTGAGATAAAAATTTTTCACTCCGTGCGGCAAAAATTCTTCGATGATCTTTTCGATAATGGTTTTGTCGCCGACGGGGATGAGCGGCTTCGGCAGGATACGGGTAAACGGCTCAAGACGGGTCCCTTTCCCGCCGGCCATCACCACAACGGGAATTTTTAAATTCCGCTTGGGTCTCATCACGCGGCCGTCGGTGAACAGTTTTTCTTTGGAAAGGATATCGATGACGATGTGATGTTCGTCCACGACGGGAATTTTGGTGATCTTCCGGCGCGTCACCTCTGATTTGACCTTTTTTATGTCGTACGAGGTGGAAACAAAATAGGTCTCTTTATAACACACGTTGGAAACGTGATCGGATATTTTTCCTTCTTTCAGAATCCACCGACGAATATCGCCGTCGGTCAGCGATCCGATCAATTTTTTGTTCTTGTCGATGACGAAGAGGATCTTTTCGGCCGTCGTATCCAGCTGTTTCATAGCTTGTTTGACTGTCGAAGAGCCGTCGATAAGAATGTTTTTATGTCTGGTCAGCATAGGGGTCGTTGATCATCCTTCGTTACAGGGGGAGATCGTAAAATTTCTTTTGCGTCGGTCGAGCGGCGCTGAATTCCTGAAGACGCCGGAAGATCGACTGTACGGTATTCTTTTTGAAATACGGATTTTTCACCGTTGCCAGTCCGCGCCGGAACCGGGAAGAGTACAATGTCCGAAGCGCACGGCGGATGGAACGAACATCCGGAGAGCAATCGATCACGCTCCGGGCTTTAATTCTCCCCTCCTGCCGGCGGCCGATATTCACCGTACCGATATGATAGGAGGGTGCTTCAATGAGTCCGCTCGACGAATTTCCGACGATACCGTCCACCACGCGCAACAGCGACAGATACCGCCGGTGTCCGAGTGAAGCGAACACCGCCGCCCGCCCGGGACGTGCGGCGCAATACCGTTCGATCATCGCATTGATCGTTCGCCCTTCCGTATCCGCATTCGCTTTGGTAAACAGAGAAAAAACGTCCGGCATACCGTCCAGCGCGGACAACAATTCGGAACATTGACGTTCCGCCGAACCGTATTCCGTCGTCACCGGATGAAAGGTGACCAAAAGATTTTTTTCACCGAAACGGATCCCGAGATCCTTCTCCAACTCTCGTTTGGTCATGAGCTTTTCTTTCCGCTGAACGTCCAGTCCGATGGCGCCGACATGAAAGACCGTTCGCGGATGTTCGCCCAACTGGATCACCCGCCGGCGATATTCTTCCGTCGCCGTAAAATGCAGAGAGCTCATTTTCGTCATCGAGTGACGGAAGGCCTCATCGAACGCACCGGCCGTAATTTCGCCGCCATGCAGATGGGCCACCGGAATGCGGAAGATATTCGCCACGGCCGCCGCAATGAACGATTCGAAACGATCGCCCAGCAGCACGATCACGTCCGGATGCAACCGTTGCACGGCATCGGCCAAGCCAATGGCACCCAGTCCCATCGACTTCGCGGTACCGGCGGCCGTGTCGGAACTGAGCAACATTTCCACTTGTTCATCGATGAAAAATCCGTCCCGCGTGATTTCTTTCACCGTTTGGCCGAACTCCGGCGACAGATGCATTGCCGTGGCAACGATCTGCAGGCGGCAGCGGGAGTCGTTGCGGACCATGGTCATCAACGGAGCCAATAATCCGTATTCGGCGCGGGAGCCGGTGATAAAACAGATATTTTTCCTGCGTGCGGCCATATTAGAGTTCGATGACATCATCCGGTCCGAACGGTTTCACCGCCCGCTTTCCCATGACACTGTTCCACAACATCGGGCTGATGCCGGTCCCGGGACGTTTCACCGTCAGGTTCTTTTCGGTGAATTTCTCCCCCGCCGCGATCGGCGCCGCCGCAACGATACTTTTCCGCGCGATGCCGATGTTCTTCCGTTCCGATGTCGTCGGCCGTTTGCGCCCGTCGCCGAGCCCCTGTTCCACATTGCGGATCGCATCGACCATCGCTTTCAGTTCCCGCGGTTCAAGCGACGCCTGATGGTCGGGGCCTTTCATGGAGCGATCCAGCGTAAAATGTTTCTCAATCACGGTGGCGCCCAGTGCTACGGCGGCGATCGGAATTTCGATTCCTGCCGTGTGGTCCGAATATCCGTACGAAACGCCGAACGTTTTCCCGATCGTCACCATGGCACGAAGATTGACATCATGCATCGGCGTCGGATATTCCGTGTTGCAATGCAGAACGGTGATACGCTCACGCGGTGTACCGTTTTCCGTCAATACCGTCAACGCCGCTTCAATCTCTCCGAGCGTGGACATTCCGGTGGACAACACGACCTGTTTATGGAATCCGGCGATGGTTTTGAGATACGGATAGTTCGTAATCTCTCCGGACGGGACCTTGTACAACGGCAGCCGCAGTGTTTTTAACAGTGCGAGACTGGACAGGTCGAACGCCGTGGATAAAAATTGGATACCAACCGCCGCACATTCCCGCATCAGTATGCCGTGCGCCTGTTCATTCAATTCCAACCGTTGCAGCATCTGCAATTGGCTCTCGCCGGCGCCGGAACTTTTTTTCTGATAGGCCGCTTTTTCCGCATGTTTCGAAGCGAGCAGTTCCGCCTTAAACGTTTGAAACTTTACGATATCCGCACCGGCATCTTTCGCCGCACGGATCATTTTTTTTGCCACGGCAACGCTGC
>CAZRWF010000164.1:0-3278 GCA_964603685.1 uncultured Chitinophagaceae bacterium | reverse complement strand
CAGTCCCCTCAATATCTGTGGATCGGCTGTTCGGACAGCCGTGTGCCGGCCAACGAGATCGTTGCACTCGATCCGGGTGAGTTGTTCGTACACCGGAACGTTGCCAACGTGGTGGTGCATACGGATTTGAATTGCCTTTCGGTGATCCAGTATGCCGTTGAAGTTCTCAAAGTGAAACATATCATGGTGGTGGGACATTACGGCTGCGGCGGCGTCCGTGCCGCTTTGCTGAAGAACCGGTTCGGATTGATCGACAATTGGCTCCGACACATCCAGGATGTTCATCAAAAGTATCATTCCATCGTCGAATCTGCCGGCGATGTGGACAAACAGGTGGACCGGTTGTGCGAATTGAATGTGATCGAACAAACGCTGAACGTCTGCGAAACGACGATCATACAGGATGCCTGGGCGCGCGGAGAGTCCTTGCAAGTCCACGGTTGGATCTACGGATTGAAGGACGGCATCATCCGCGACCTGAAGATCTCCATGAATTCTCCGAACGACATGCAGGGAATCTACCACCGGGCGGTGACGCAATTAAAGGATTGAAGAATGAATATCCGGTCGCAACTTTCCGAACATGAATTCGCCCGTACCCTTTCAGAAGAATCGGTCCGTACGTTTCAGATTATTTATGCCGGATTGATGATGGGAACCGTTCTGCTGACGACGGTCGGTTTTTTCGCTGTGGGAACACCCGCGCAGACGGCCGACCTCGATGAAAAAACGGCGTTGATGTTCAGCATGGCCAATTTTTTATTTTGTTTGACCGCCTTCACGGCGGCAGCGGTCGTTCCGAAACGTATGCTCTCCGATAGCGAGCTGGAACGTTCGCTGGAAAAAAGTGCGTCGCCGTACGAAACGGCATTTCAGCTGATCCGCACCATGATGATTGTCCGGATTGCACTGGTCGAAGGGGCCGCCCTGTTCGGATTGACGGCCGTGATCACCGCCGTTCCGCTTCCGCTGATGGAAAAAGAACCGGCGTATCTTCTGAACGTCGTCCCGTTTGTGCTTTTCCTGATGTACGGAGCAGGAACCTTCCCGACGAAGGAACGTCTTGCCTCCCTCTTCCGATCTCAGATTCTTCAACGAGGTTGATCATGAAACTAATAATCCCCGTTTTCCTGCTGATCATGTTCGCCGCCGGCTGTTCGGATTCCGATCCCGTTTCCACCGTGCCGGCCGACGGAACGATCACGCTCTCCTATTCCTCCACCGTCGGAAACGAAGCACGGCTTCTTTTTTCCAATAACACCGCAACGCCGGTGCGTTATCTGGGATTTGGTGCTTCGTCCCCTTTAAAACGGGTGGAGTTTCTCTCCGACACCGGCTGGGTCACTTCCCTGTGGGAGTGGTGCGGCACCGGGGCCACGGAATATTCCGTCCAAGCGCGAACATCGGTGATGGTCTCCGCACCGGTCTTTCGCAGCGGATTCAAACACCGTGTGTTGTTCGGCGTAACTGTGGGTGAAGCCGGCGAATATCGGACAATCACCAGCAACGAATTTCAGGTACCGTAAAAATATTGACAATTGCGCATTGATTCCGTTCCGCGGAACCCCGATGTTCGTGCGATCATTCATTAGGAGTTCCGTTATGCGCATCCTTTTAGCCCTCTTCGTACTGTTCACACTCGCCGTCGCGGCACAGCCGGCCCGACAGGATTCTTCGCTGTTCGATTTTTGGGTGGGGGAATGGGAGGCAACATGGACGGATCCGGACGGCTTCACCGCCAAAGGGAAAAATATCATCACAAAAATTCTCGACGGAAAAGTGATCCACGAGAATTTTTCCGTTTTGACGGGACAGTCCAAAGGCTTCAAAGGACAGAGCGTATCGGTGTTGGACGGCCGCACCGGCCAATGGAAACAAACCTGGGTGGACAATCAAAACTCCTATCTCCCTTTCACCGGTGGAGCCGACGGGAGCAGCAGATTTTTCGCCCAGGAGTTCGTCACCCCGAAAGGAGTGACGGTCAAACAAAAGATGGTGTTCCGCAACATCACTCCCGGCGCATTTGATTGGGATTGGTTAAAATCCACCGACGGCGGCGCCACGTGGACCAATGCGTGGCAGATCCGTTACACGAGAATGCGATGACGATCGAAAAAATCAATCTTGCCGAAAAGTTCTCCCGGATCACCGAACACTGGCGTCCGAAAGTGATCGGTGCATTAAACGGTCAGGAAGTAAAACTAGTGAAGATCCACGGGGAGTTCGTTTGGCATGTTCATGAACGGGAAGACGAATTGTTCCTCTGCATCAAGGGAACGATGACGGTTGAATTCCGTGATTCCCGCGTAGATCTTCACCCCGGCGAATGTGTGATCGTACCGCATGGAGTGGAACATCGCACGCTCGCTGCCGAAGAAACAGAAGTGCTCATTTTCGAACCGGCCGCAACGCGCAACACCGGCAATGTTGTGCATGAAACACTCACCGCGCCGAATGGGATAAAGATTTAAAAGTGATTTGTTCGTTTGCGTTTCCCCCTCACCCTTTCTCTCTCCCGTTGGGAGAGGGAAAGAGATCTCCGGAGAGAACACCCCAACCGTATATTCGAGTGAGAATCGCGATCTCGAGTCTGCATTTCCTCCCCCGCCGGGGAAGGATAAAGGAGGGGGCAAGTGCGGTAGCCAGCGCGAGTTTTTATTTCACAGAATTCTTCTTCACAAATTCATCAATATAGTTCATCACCCCATCCGTATTTGTTAAAAACTCTCTGTTGGTAAATCGCATCACCGTGAATCCGTGTGCGTTCAGATATTCATCGCGGCGTTTGTCGTATTCTCTCGCCTCTTTTTCAAAATGCTGTGATCCATCAAGTTCAACCGCCAATTTTACGCTCAAACATAAAAAATCCAGAATATACGGACCAAACGGGACTTGACGCCGGAAATGGACGCCTAATTGATTCGCACGCACCAACGACCAAAATTTTTTCTCCGCGGTCGTCATGTTTTTACGGAGAATTTTTGCTTTGGCGGTGGAAGAGGGTGTATGCGTTAATATACGTTTGCGCATATCAAAAAATTCATCATCATTTACGATGTCTCAGAATGGTAAGAATGATGGTCTGCCCCGGAAGATGTTGCATGTGCGATTCCCCTCGCTCCTTCCCTTTTTCGTTCGGAGAGCCAAAATGACTTCTCTGCCTTTGAGTGAGTCCCTCTGTAAGGAGATTCAAAAATAGGTCTCATTGTATCGTAAAATAATTTCACCGGCCGTTCCCTCCTGTTTGCCCTTTCGGTTTTCCTTGTTATATTGAGCCC
>CAZRWF010000163.1:0-3461 GCA_964603685.1 uncultured Chitinophagaceae bacterium | reverse complement strand
TGTGTAATCCCTGCCTGCAGCAGGTCCGAAGGACTCCTTTGGAGCAGGTGTGGCAATACTTTTATTTCTTTTGTGGCTTTGTGTGAGATCTTTAATACCCCGCCGCAAGACCGTACCCGCGCGGATCGGTGGCGCCGTAGAAGAGGCCGCGGGCGTGGTCGATCACGATACCTTCGGCGAGGCCGCTGGTGCCGCGGCGTTCGGTGAGGTTATGTCCCATGGAACGGAGTTTTTCCACGGTGTCGAAGGAGAGTCCGCGCCGCTCGTAATACGTAACATCCGGCGCCCATTGATGATGGATGCGCGGCGCATCGATCGCTTGCTGGATATTCATTTCAAAGTCGATCACATTGCAGATCACCTGCATCACCGTGGTGATGATTGTTGTGCCCCCCGGTGTGCCGATCACCATAAAGGGTTTGCCATCCTTGAGGACGATTGTCGGTGTCATGGAAGAGAGCATCCTTTTTCCCGGCTGAATCTCGTTGGCGATGTTGCCGAGCGCGCCGAACATGTTCGGCACTCCCGGTTTCGCGCTGAAATCATCCATCTCGTTGTTCAGCAAAAATCCGGCCCCTTCCACCGCCACGTAACTGCCGAATCCTCCGTTGATGGTGGTGGTAACGCTGACGCAGTTTCCCCATTTGTCCACCACGGAATAATGCGTCGTCTGCTCGCTTTCGGCGCGCGGATTTTTTCCGTGGGAAATCTCCTTGCTGACGCTCGCCCTGTTCGTGTCGATTGTCGCGCGACGCTCCGCCGCATAGTCCTTGGAGGTGAGCCATTGCACCGGAACGGAATAAAATGCCGGATCACCGAGATGTTCCGCCCGGTCCGCATAGACGCGGCGCATCGCTTCGATGTAGCGGTGGACGTTTTTGGCGGAGTTGTGTCCGGCGGCGCGGAGATCATATCCTTCCAAAATGTTCAGCAGCTGCAGCAACGCCGTTCCGCCGGAGCTGACCGGCGGCTGTGCGATGATCTCGTATCCGCGGTACGTCCCTTTCAGCGGTTCGCGGATCACCGCGTCGTACGCGGCGAGATCGTCATGCGAAATTAATCCGCCTCCCCGTTTCATTTCGGCAACGATGAGATCGGCCGTCTCTCCTTTGTAAAATCCGTCGCGTCCCTTGTCGATGATCCGCTTCAACGTTTTGGCAAGATCGCTCTGTTTCCAGATTTCCCCTTCGTCAAATGCGGAATCGCGGCTGACGAAATATTTTTTGCTTCCGGGAAACTGTTCGAAACGCCGCCGTCCCCAATTGAGATCTTCGGCGAGTTCGGGAAGGAGGGGGAATCCTTTTGCCGCAAGATCGTACGCCGGCGCGAGCACCAACGATCGTTTCATCGTCCCGAATTTTTCAAGTCCGAGCAGCATTCCGGCCACCGCTCCCGGTACACCGGACGCGAGATGGCCGAATGTACTTTTTTCCGACAGGAAATTTCCGGCACTGTCCAAAAACATATCGCGATGCGAACGGCCCGGCGCTTTTTCGCGGTAGTCGATTGCCGCCGTCCTACCGTCCGCAAAGCGGATGTTCATAAACCCCCCGCCGCCGATATTTCCCGCGGCCGGATAGGTCACTGCCAGTGCAAAACCGACCGCCACGGCGGCGTCGACCGCATTTCCTCCTTTTTTCAGAATCTCCAATCCCGCCTGTGTCGCCAAAGGATCGGCGGAGACCACCATTCCATTCTTCGCTTTGACCGGCCGTTTGGAAGCCGCTTCCACAGCAGGGGTGATCAGGAGGGATATGATGATTATAATAGAGAGGAGAAAATTCATTTTTGCAATTCCTTTGACGGATGGTTTAAAAGACCGACGCACCGTAACGGTGCGTCAGTTGTTCGATGGTGATTAGAACGGCAAGTCGTCGTCCTTCGGTGCATCGCTGTGCACCGGTGCCGCATCGGACGAGGAGGAGTTGCTGCTTCCGCTGCTCCGCTGTCCGCCCCCCGCGCCGCCGCCGCCGTCGAGCATAATCAGTTGATCCGCCACAATTTCGGTGACATACCGTTTAATGCCGTCCTTTTCATAATTCCGTGTCTGCAATTTTCCTTCGATGTAGACCTTTTTTCCTTTTTTCAAATACTCGCCGCAAATTTCCGCCAATTTTCTCCAGGCGACAATGTTGTGCCATTCTGTCTTCTCTTGTTGATTTCCTTCCTGATCTTTCCAGCTTTCGCTCGTGGCAATGGAAAACGTCGCAACGGCAACGCCGCTCGGCGTGTATTTCAATTCGGGGTCTTTACCCAAATTACCGATCAATAATACCTTGTTTAAACTACGTGACATAAGACCTCCACAGTGAATAATTATTCATTACGCGGGAAACATACGACTATTAACGAATGGAATCAAGCGGCGGGGATTGGCGGAAGAGGCGGAAGAAAAATTTTTATAAATAAAATCCCCGAAAATTTTATTTTTTCGGCGATAATCATTTCATCACAATAAAAATGATTGCTTTCAACGGAACATTCCTTATATTCTTAAGCAATCTCCGTATCGAAAACCTCAAGCACGTTCTAAATCACCACATATCACCACCATCAACATAAGGAGTCATCATGAAAAAATCCTTATTACTATTTTGCGCGTTGCTCGGAACGGCGTTGCTGTTTCAGGCAACCTACGCTCAAAGTGTAATACCGGCGAAGTGGACCGTCACCACGAATAAAGCGTGGCTCAACGGCGCCTCGAACAACGTCCGCGGCATGGGATACAATCCGGTCACCAACCGGCTGTATGTTCCTTCCCGCGAAACCGGCATCAATGCCATTGTCATATTGAATGCAGAAACAGGTGATTCTGTCGGTGCATTGAATATGACCGGCGTGACCGGCGGAACGTTCGCATTTAACCGCGTGGCGGTTTCGGCCGACGGTCGGGTCTATACGACCAACCTGGTCACCACCGTCAGTTCCACGGCAAAATTGCGGATCTATTCATGGGCCAGCGACACTTCCGCTCCGGTCGTAGCATATAATGACTCTGTGCAGGGTCCCCGTCTCGGTGACGCTCTCGCCGTTGTCGGTTCCGGCCAGGAAACCTATGTATATGTTTCCGGCAACACCACTCCCGGTCCGGTGAACATCTTCAAACGTTCCGGCGACACGCTCGTCCATCGCAAAACGGTTGTTCCGGCCGGCTGGGCTTCCGGTGCACTCGGTATCGGACCGATCACCAACGGTTTCGGTTCATTCTGGCTGAACACCGCCGGTAAAGCGGCATCGGCATACGACACCGCCGGCGTTGCTCTTGATACGATCCCCGGCGGCATCGTGGCCAGCGGGGCAAGCACCGCACACTATTTTGAATACGGCGGACGGAAATATGTCGGCATGTATTCCGGCAATCCGACCGCATCGGCTCCTTCCGTTGTCCGCTTTGCGGATGTGACGGACAAAGGGGCGAATTCCTTCGTTGCCGGTATCACCGCATCGCTGGGAACGGTGGC
>CAZRWF010000162.1:0-3478 GCA_964603685.1 uncultured Chitinophagaceae bacterium | reverse complement strand
AAAAAACATAATGCCGGAAAAGTATTTTCGACAAAACCGTACAGACCGTGGAAAACGGTGTGGATCAAATAAAAAAGTCTTCCCTGCGGAAGACTTTTTTATTGTCGAAACCTAGTTGAGTTTAACGAGGAGGTCTTCGAGAAGAGACCGGACTTCGGTCAATTCTTCTTTCAATTTCGGGTCGGTGATCTTGGTGACCGGTTGTTGCAGAACGGGTTTCGGACCGTCCGACGTTTCGCCGAACGGTAACACAGTTTGCTCCCCCGTCTCGTCCGATTCCCATCCGATCAGCACTTGTTTCGCCCCTTCGATGGTATACCGTTCCTCCCGCAGCAGTTTCTTAATATGCAGGATGAGTTTAATGTCTTTATTGGTGTATACCCTGTTGCCGGCCCGGTTCTTTTGCGGTTTCAGTTGCTCAAATTCGGACTCCCAATAGCGCAAAACATATTGTTCGAGATCGGTGATCTTACTGACCTCGCTGATCGAATAATAGAGTTTTTTGATGCCGATGGATTTCATAACCGCCCCGAAATGTCATACAATGGTAAAAAAAAAGCGACCCAATCGCAACAAAAAATTGTTGCCTTTCAAGGGAAAAGCGGTATATTTGTACAGCCTTCTGATCCTTTTACTATGACATCGTTTCGCACCTCCCCAACGGCGTTCGCACAGTCATCCATCATTTTTCTTTCACATACATTCACAACACAAAGGGATTCACCATGAAAAAATCTCTACGATCTGTGGTTGTTGTGCTCGCATTGGTCTCCATGATGCAAGCGCAGGACCTTTCGGAAACGTTGACCAAATTGGCCGGCGATGCAGCCAAAGGATTTGTGCAGCCGGTCGCCAGCGGGTTCGGCAACAACCTGAATGGCGGATGGTATCACAAAGCGCCGGCATCGAAGATTTTCGGTATTGATTTGGAACTGGGATTTGTTGCGATGGGGACGTTTACGACCGATGAAAATAAAAAATTCACCGCGAACGGTTCGTTTCGTTTCGGCGGCGGTCCGGTCGGTACCGGCAGCCAAGCCGAAGACATCGCTTCCGGCATTAACAATTGGAATCTTCTTCCCAACAATGAAAAGCAAGCAATCATCAACGCCATCTCCGGAACCAATTTCGGCGTCGGAATTTCCGGTCCGACCATTGTCGGAACGAAACAGGATACAATGAAGATCACATTCCCGTCGACCACCATTACCTATACGTCTCCGAACACCGGTGTTTCCACCACACAATCGGTCCCCGGAACGTCCATCCGTCTTGACGGTGTCGTAGGTCTTCTGGATGGGGCCTCCATAATTCCGCTCTTTTCCCCGCAAGCAAGTATCGGTACAATCTACGGCACACAGTTCACCTTCCGCTATCTGCCGGAGTTAGAAGTCAGTCCGGAGATCGGAAAGTTCAAATACTTCGGATTCGGCGTACAGCATAATCTCGGCATGTGGCTGCCGATTCCGGTCGTGGATGTTTCCGCCAGTTTCTTCACGCAGAATTTGAAGGTCGGAACAATCTTTGAATCAAAGGCGACCGCCTTCGGCGTGAATGCCTCGAAACAATTCGGCTTCGCGTTTTTGAATGTGACGCCCTATGCCGGATTCTCGTTGGAATCCTCCACCATGAATGTCACGTATGATTTCGAAGTGACCGATGCCACCGGTGCCGTTCAAAAAATTCCGGTTGCGTTCGAACTGGAAGGCGAAAACACTTCTCGGTTGACGGTCGGTTTGGGCATGCGATTGCTGACCTTCAACATCAATGTTGATTACAACATCGGAAAACAGAATTCCGCCACCGCCGGACTCTTCTTCGCTTTCTGATCGACATCGTCGTCGGCATAACAAAAAGTCCCGCAGTGCGGGACTTTTTGTTTTACACAGCTCTTTGTATATTAAACTCATGAAATTCCTGCCGACAATCCTGTCCTGTGCGTTATTGTTGCTCTCCTCCTGCGGCGAACCGGAACGATCCCCCTCCGAGACCGCCGCCCGATCCGCCGAAGCAGCCGTCACGGCAATGAATGAACAACAATATGAGGAAGCGGAACGGTTGATCGCGGAGAGTATCGAATTCCATGCGGCGGAGAATAACGAGGCAAAACTGGCGGAAAATTACGCCACCCTCTCTTCCATTCAGCTGCTGGCAGGAAAACGGAGCGCCGCGTTGGAAACACTGCGCGCCCTCCGCGCAATATTTCAGCACGGCGCGGACAGAACGGCGGAATTACAGACGATGCTGCAGATGGGGAGGATCGCGTTCCAGCTGGGTAAAAAGAACGAGTCGTATTCGCTTCTCAAAGAAGCATATAACAATGCGAAACTGTTCCGGCTTGAGCAGATCGCCCTTCGGGCGGCACTGGAGCTCGCCCATCTTTCCGGTGCGGACCGGCGATTCGGAACGGCGTTCCAATTCGCCGACATTGCCGAACAACTCGCACAACAGCTGAACAACACCGCTCAACAGGTGGAAGCCCGCACCATTCACATCCGCATGTTGGCGTCCACAGGAAACATCCCCGGTGCCGTAATGCTCTTTCGCACCACCGATGCGATCCAACGGACGAGCACCGCGGTCAATGAACCGTACTTTTTGAAAGAATGCGGCAATATTTTTTCCGATGCAAAGGAGTGGACGAACGCCAAGCAGTGTTATGAGCGGATCCTCCGTTTGGCTGACCACGATCCGCGCTATCGCCATTCCGCCGAAGTGCTCGATGCGCTTGTGGGATTGGGAACGGTGTATTATGACAATTATGCGTACGGAGAGGCACAGGGATACTTCTCCCGTGCCTATGACATCGCCAAATCCTCCGGTAACAGCATTATGCAAGGGTATATCCTTCTGTTAACGGGAGATTGTTTGGCGAAACGTTCCGCCGTTTCCGCATCGCAGGAATTGGAAATCCGTGCCGCTCAATTGTATGAACAAGCGCAAACAATCTTTTCCCGCAACAACTTCGGCATCGGTGAAGCGGCCGCCTTGCACCGTCTCGCTGCGCTGAATGAATTGACCGGCAACGGGCACGCGGCCGTTGCATTGTATAAACGTTCATCCGATCGTCTGACGGAGACCGGCTACGATCCGGCGCCGTATATGCTTCCTTTCTCTCCGGCGCGCCTGCTCCCGACCGCCGGTGAGACTCCCGTATTCGATCTTAATCGGCGATTGATCGTCCGATTGGCGGAATCCGGCCGTTTTGCGGAGGCATACGGTGTTCTGTCCGCATCGCGTGCAGCCGACCTGCGCGATGCACTGTTCGCCGCCCCGCCGGCTCTCGGTGATCCTGAACGGAGAGACGTGTTCCAACAACTAACCGCCACGTTTTCGGATGCGCAACGGAATCTATTGGAAACATACCATTGGGCATCCGCTCCGGGTAAAATGAAAAACCGTTCCGTGGCGGCGAAATTGCAGCAGCACGGAACGTTGCTGCGTTCGAAATTTCAATCGGACGCCGTCACCGCGGCAC
>CAZRWF010000161.1:0-3542 GCA_964603685.1 uncultured Chitinophagaceae bacterium | reverse complement strand
GCACCGATCCTCAGCGGAACATTGTGCCGTTCCGCAGCTGCCGCAACGGCGGAATATCCGGCCGTCATCGTTTTTTCCAGTTCAGCGAGCACGCGGGAATATTCCCAACGGAATCGCTGCACATTCTGCACCCATTCAAAATAACTGACCGTCACTCCGCCGGCGTTGGCATAGATATCCGGAATGACCGGGACTTTTTTGGCGGCGAAGATCTCGTCCGCATCGTACGTGGTGGGACCGTTTGCCGCTTCAATAATCATCTTTGCCTGGACGTTCCGCGCATTGTCGCCGCGCAGTTGATTACCGAGCGCGGCCGGAATCAGCACGTCGCATTTTAATTCGAGCAGTTCTTCATTCGTCAGTTTCACCGCCCCCTTCAATCCTACCACGCTCCCCGAATTTTTAAACTGCGCCGCCGCATCGGCATACCGGATGCCGCGGGGATTGTAAATTCCTCCTTTGACATCGCTCACCGCCACCACTTTCACCCCCATCTCCTGCTCCAATATCCGCGCCGTGTGCGAACCGACGTTGCCGAATCCCTGCACCGCAACAGTGATCTTCTTCAGATCAAAGTTATACGTCTTCGCCGCTTCCCGCAGGGCGATGCAGACGCCGCGTCCCGTCGCTTCTTCCCGGCCGACGGAGCCGCCGAGTTCCACCGGTTTCCCGGTCACCACGGCGGGCGAATATCCGTGCGATTTGCTGTACTCGTCCATCATCCATGCCATCGTTTGCGCATTGGTGTTCACATCGGGGGCGGGAATATCTTCGGAGGGACCGATGATAAGATCAATCTTGGATGTAAAAGCGCGCGTCAACCGCTCCAATTCTCCGGCGGATAATTTCGTCGGATCGATCGTCACTCCCCCTTTCGCGCCGCCGAACGGAATATCCACCACGGCGGTTTTCCATGTCATCAACGACGCGAGCGCCCGCACTTCATCCAGATCCACCTCTTGATGATAGCGGATTCCCCCTTTGTACGGTCCGCGGGCATTGTTGTGCTGCACGCGATACCCGATTACGGAATGGAGTTTCCCGTCATCCATCATCACCGGCAGTTCCACCTTTAACTCGCGGTCCGGGGTGCGGATGAGCATCGCCAGTTCGTCGCTGAGATTCACCTTTTTGGCCGCTAATTCGAAATTATGGAGAACCACTTCGTACGGATTGTGCGCCGGAGCCGGGGCGTGTGACGCCGGCGGTGACGACGGTTTCGCTGCCGTAACGGAACGGTGCGGCCGATGAACCGGAGCGCGGCTTTTTCCTGTTTTTTTCGGTTGTGATTTCGGTTTCGGTGTGGGCCGGGACTTCGGCCGCGGTTTCGTTTTTGACTTCGGTGCGGTGGAAGTGCGGGACTTTTTTTTGTTTTTTGCAGCCATACAACGACCCTTTCGGTTCGAAACCGCGGTGACCGGAACGTCGGTGAACCGGATATCCGGCCGGGATCACCGTTTGTGATCTATCAGATAATTTTTATACCAGCTCAGATCGTGATAGAGCTGCATCAAGTTCGTCATCGTCAGCGTGTTCATCTCCAGATAGTGGCTCCGGAAATGCGCCTTCGTGATCGCATCCGCCGGCGCCAGCAATTCGGAAAGGACCTCTTGCGAGCGTTTGACCTGGGCGGCGAATTCTCCGGCTAGTTTGTCATATCCGTTCCCTTCCTTCCCGATCCGCTGCATCAGATCGAACGATTTGGAAATAAACTTGGAAGAGAAGGCCAGATCGTCCATTCTTTCCTGTCTGCCGTGTTGAACCGATAATTCGATCAACGTGCCGAGGTCCATCGCCCGTTTCAGGCTGTTTCCCGACGCTGCCATGATCTCGGAAACGAGATTTTTCGTCGTCTGCGTGAGGGTCATAAAATGTGGGCTAATATAGATGATGGGTGAGAGAGATGCAACGGAAAATGGGGCGGACTGCGGAAGTGTAATACGGGCAGTCAATATTGAAGCGTTTGCAGCGGTGAATCGTCCGACTACAGCATGGCCGACAGTGCGGCAAAGACCCGGTCGGCGGAAATATCGGACATACAGCGGAAATGTCCCTTCGGACAGCTGTTCCGGCCGATATGCGTACAGGGACGGCATTCCAGTCCGGTCTCTTCGATCACGACCGACTCGGTGCCGTAGGGAGCAAAACCAAATTCCCGAACGGTGGAACCGAACAGTGCGACGATCTTTTTCTGTTTTGCCGCCGCCAGATGCATCAATCCGCTGTCGTTCGTCACCACCGCGTCGCAGAATTCCAGCGCGGCGGCCGATTCGAGCAGCGAATATTCGCCGGCGAAGTTCGTGACGGATCGTTCGGAGACATGCCGTACAATCTCGTTTTGGACAAATGTGCAATCTTCCCGTTCCTCCGGTCCGCCGAACAACAAAATTTTTGCATGAAATTCCCGGGCGGCGCGGATGGCGACGGCGGCGAACTTCTCTTTCTGCCACCGTTTGGTGAAATGTTTGGAACCGGGACAGATGCCGATCACTTTTTCAAACTCATTCAGGCGCAGTTTTCCCATTTTGCCGGAAACTTCGAATAAGGTGGAATCGGGAATGAAAATTTCCAGCCCTTTGCCGTCGTTCCGGATGCCGTACGGCTCCACCGTTTCGATGTACCGTTCGGCGACGGTGAGCGCATCGCTGTAGGCGTTCCGTTTCAGATTCACCAGCAGCCAGCGTTCCAGCTTTCGTTTGTCCATCACCACCACATCCTTGCCGCGGCACGCCGTCCGCAATAACTTCGTCCGGATGCTGTCGTGGATGTCAATTACCAGATCGTATCGTTCTTCCCGCAGCTGGCGGGCAAGCGTTTGCAGTCCCGCATAACCGGTGGACGCGTCATATTCATGCACGATGGACAGGTGATGGCTGAACCGCACCAGTTCGGCATATTCCTTACGGACGACATAATCGATCCGTGCGTTTTTTCCGACCGCCGTCCGGAGCACGCGCAGCAGCGGCGAGGAGAGCACAATGTCGCCGATGGAACTTAATCGCAGCACGACTGTTTTGAGTGGTAACGGCCCGTTCATGCTCCAAAAATACCGTACCGTTCCCCCAATTCCAAGAAATTGATTTTGGTCCACCGCACAAGTATATTGAACACAAAAAGGAATCACCGGATGAAACGCGCATCGACGCTCGGAGAATTGAAAAACAGCGGATATTCCATCCTTCCCGTCAAAGAAGAGATCCGCGCCAACCTGATCCGGAAACTCGAACGGAATGAACAGCTTTTTCCCGGAATCATCGGATATGAAACGACGGTGATCCCGGCGCTCGTGAACGCCATCCTCGCCAAACACGACATTATTCTCCTCGGACTCCGCGGCCAGGCGAAGACGCGGCTCATCCGCCAGCTGCCGTCGCTGCTCGACGAGTATATTCCGGTGATCAAAGGGAGCGAAATTAATGACGATCCGTTCGCACCGACGAGCAAATTCGGGGCGGACCGGATCGCGCAGTTCGGCGATGAGACCGAGATTGAATGGATCCACCGGAGCAGCCGATTCAGTGAAAAACTCGCCACACCGGATG
>CAZRWF010000160.1:0-3545 GCA_964603685.1 uncultured Chitinophagaceae bacterium | reverse complement strand
CAATACAGAGCTCTCCTAACGGTTCTGTAACGGCGTCGACTCAGTCAGGATAGTCAATGTTCGGTCAAGGTAACATTGATGAGATTTCAATCCTTGACTGCGTTTCGGATGTTTTGAGTCCAACCGAGAGTCCGGGATTAAGTACAATTGTTGGACTATGTATGTAGAAGGTCTATTGGTTTTCACTTCGGACCGGGGTTCGAATCCCCGCACCTCCACAGATCGCATTATCTCATCATTAATAACTTGTTAAGATTAAAGAACTTAACAAGTTATTTTTATTTCTACTTCTATGAAAATTCCATTTGCCAAAATGAGCGGTGCGGGAAACGACTTTGTTGTTGTCGACAATCGAGCCGGAATTATTACCGATGCATCCACATTTGCGCGGTTCGTTTGCAGACGTCGACATAACATCGGAGCAGACGGCCTATTATTGCTGGAAAACAGCTCCAAAGCGGATTTTTTGATGAAATATTATAACGCCGACGGGTCCAATGCCGGCATGTGTGGAAATGGCGGGCGCTGCTTGTCAAAATTTGCCTTTGATATCGGCGCGGTTCAGACGAACTATTTCACTTTTGAAGCATTCGGACATATTTATCGCGCCGAGCGATTGGAATCGAATATCTATGAACTGGTGATGAAAAATCCTTCGGCACCGATCCATGGACAAAATATCGTCATACCAGGGGAAACGATTATCGGAAATTATATCAATACCGGAACCGATCATAGCGTCATTTTCCTTGATGATAATCCGCATATCGGGACAATGGAAACAGTTTCCGTGGCTGGAATCGGCAAAATGGTACGGTATCACACAATCTATGCACCCGGAGGAACTAACGTAAATTTTGTTTTACGAACCGGTGCAAATCAAATAACCATAAGGACATATGAGAGAGGTGTTGAAGAAGAAACTTTGGCGTGTGGGACCGGGTCCGTTGCAAGCGCTTTATTAAGTTCACACAAGTATCAGATGGAGAGCCCGATCGACGTCATTGTGAAAAGCGGCGAGATCCTTACCATTTCATTTGAAAAGAAAAATGAATCGTTTACAGGAGTGCGACTCAAAGGAAAGGCGGAAACAACATTTAATGGAGTGGTTGAAATTAGCCAATAGACTCAGCGTAAGTGTATATATGTAGATATAATATAGATTATGTTAAGTTCAATTATCCAGGTGAAATTTTTCACCTGTTAAAATACTCTTCTACTTGTTTCGTCGTTCTTGTATTCAAAATATTCTTCTTTTCGCACCACCCTTTTCGTGCAATACCAACCCCGTATCGAACATCGGTCAATCCGGAAACGACATGTGAATCCGGATTTATGGCAATCAAAACCCCTTTGCTGATGGCATATTTGACCTTACGCCAATCCAAGTCCAACCGCATCGGATGTGCATTGATCTCGATGATTTTTCCGAGATCCGCCGCCGCATTGATCACCTCGGTTTGATTCAACGCATAACCGTCTCTTTCCAGCAATAATCGGCCGGTTAAATGACCGAGAATGGTCACATGTTTGTTCTTGAGCGCTTTGATAATCCGTTTCGTCATATCCTTTTCATTCAACTTAAAATTGCTGTGGACCGAAGCCACAACATAGTCGAATGTCGAGAGGACTTTGTCGTTGAAGTCCAAATCACCGTTTGTCAAAATATCGACTTCGCTCCCTTTGAACAGACGGAATTTCTTGAATTTGGCATTTAAGGAATCGATTTCTTTATGCTGCTTTTTTACGCGATCTTCCGTCAATCCATTGGCATAGGCCGCGACTTTACTATGGTCGGCAATTCCCAAATATTCCCATCCTAATTTCTGCGCCCCGGCGGCCATTTCTTCCAATGTATTTTGGCCGTCGCTGTAGTTCGTATGACAATGGAACGTCCCGCGAATATCTTCGTAGGACACCAGTGACGGCATTTTCCCTTTGAGTGCCGCTTCAATTTCGCCGAGATCCTCCCTCAACTCCGGATCCACATATTCCAGTCCAACGGCCCGATAAATGTCCTGTTCCGTTTTGCAGGGTACGATCTTTTTGGATTTTCTTCCCTTTTCACCGGTTTCCAGCTCGGCGAATCCATACTCATTTAAAGTCCAACCGTTTTCGCGGGCCAATGCCCGGACCCGGATATTATGTTCCTTGCTGCCGGTGAAATAATTCAATGCAAAGGGAAATTCGGTATCACTGACAACACGGAGATCACAATTGATCCCTGCTTTCAGAACGACGCTCGCCTTCGTCTCTCCGCCGGTTAAGATCCGATCCACCGCCGGATGTTGCGTGAACAAGGAAAAAATACTTTTTACATCCCCCTTTTTGGCGCTCACAACGATGTCGATATCGCCGATCGTTTCTTTTCTTCTGCGCACGCTGCCGGCAATCTCCGACCGAAGAACTCCCGGATGTTTTTTAACTGCGTCAAAAATCTCCTGAGCGGCTTTTTCCGCGATATTAATGTGGAATTTGGACGAATGTTTCCGGACCTGTTCGATTCCGAGAAGGATATTTTCTTCCGTTTTTTTCCCGAACCCTTCCAGTTTTTCCAGTTTGCCTGCCTTTGCCGCTTTCTCCAATTCGTCGATGGAAGATATTTTCATCTTTTTATACAGGAAGGAGACTTTTTTCGGTCCCATACCCTGAATTTTCATCATGTCAAAGATTCCGGGAGGAAATCCTTTTTTGAGATCGTCATGATCGGCGGATTTTCCCGTCAACACAAGATCGGAGATGATCTTCGCCGTACTTTCTCCGATTCCTTTGATCTTCCGGATTTCACCCGACTCGACTAATGTTTTCAAATCTTCCGTCACTCCGCCCAAAAGACGGGCAACGTTATGGAATGCCCTGCTTTTAAAAGGATTTTCACCCTTCAGCTCGAGCAGCGTGCCGATCTCATCCAATATGTCGGCAATTTGAGTTTTATCCATCGGTCAATACGTTTTGTGAACGAAATTTTTTAACAACGTCTTTCCGTGTTCCGTTGCGATCGATTCAGGATGAAACTGAACGCCGAAAACCGGGTATTGTCGATGCTGGACCGCCATGATCACCCCATCTTCCGTGGTGGCGGTCACCTCCAACACGGCCGGAACTTTTTCCAGTGCGATTACCAGCGAATGATATCGTGCCGCCCGGAAGGAATGCGGTATGGATCGGAATATCCCCTTCCCGCCGTGTTGCACCATAGAAGTTTTGCCGTGAACAACGGTCGGCGCCTTGACTACTTCGCCGCCGAACGCCTCACCGATCGCTTGATGTCCAAGACAAACACCCAGAATCGGAAATTCGGTGTGAAGGGATTTTATTAACGGCACCGAGACACCGGCTTCTTTGGGTGTGCATGGTCCGGGAGAAATAATCACACCTTCCGGCCGCATCGTTCGTATGTCGTCAACGGTGATCTTGTCGTTTCGCACGACCGTCACTTCGGTCCCCATCTCTCCCAAATATTGAACCAGGTTGTAGGTGAAGGAATCGTAATTGTCGATCATCAAAATCATCGAACAAACCCCTCCCCGCGTTCCGACGTTGCT
>CAZRWF010000159.1:0-3591 GCA_964603685.1 uncultured Chitinophagaceae bacterium | reverse complement strand
TATCTTAAAATAAAAAATCTGAAATCTTTAACTTTTCAGCAGGTTGATAATTATCAACAAATTCTTGGTATTCTGACACATCCTTGAATTGTGAAAGAACAACTTCCGGCGACACAAACGGAAACCGTGAATGATTTACATATTCTGAATAACTGCTGAACTTCCAAAGTAAAGCATTGCCCGCCAAACCTGCCCGCACCGGATTGAGATGGATATAACGCGAAAGATGAAGCAGATATTCGTCGTCTGTAATTTTTTTGATCTTATATTTCCCTTCCAAGAGGTGACCGGACCTGTTCTGTTCTTTATTGACTGCCTTGACGTAACTGTTACACACCGATTTCAAATATTGTGAAATTCCTGATACTTCGATCTGCTGCAGGATCATATGAAAATGATTCGGCATCAAACAAAATGCGACAACTTTTACTTTGTTTTTATCCAAATACTTACCCATTCTTGCCAGGAAGAAGGAATAGTTATTTTCGGAAAAGAATACCGTGCCTCTATTCACTCCGCGATTATAGATATGAAAATATTCATTTGAAGATTGAATATGGTTTGTTTTGTTGGACATGATAATAATGTTTGTCCCATTGAAGAGCAACATGGGAAAAATGACACTATCCAAAGTTCAACACAATTGTATGATTGAAATTAGAGGTACGGTATAAGTATTCTGGCGAGGTGACCGGCACCTGAAAGGTGACGGTCACCTCTATGGTCTCAATTGTTATTTCTTTGGTTTTGCCCCCATTTCGAACACGATCGTGGCGCCGTTTACAAGATCGGAATGGAGGAAATAGTTGTTCTTCCATTCCTTTCCGTTCAAAAGAATTTTCTGCACGTAGATATTCTTCTCGCTTTGATTCTTCGCTTCGATGGTCACTGTTTTTCCGTTTTCCAGTGCGATCGCGGCGGAGGTGATCAGCGGACTTCCGACAGAATAGTGTTCTGATCCCGGCGCGACGGGATAAAAGCCGAGGGCACTGAAGATATACCATGCGGACATCTGTCCGCAATCGTCGTTCCCGCTCAGGCCGTCCGGCGTGTTGGAATATTTCGTCCGGAGGATCTGCCGCACCCGCTCCTGTGTTTTCCACGATTCGCCGATCCAATTGTAGAGATAAGGAACATGATGCGACGGCTCGTTCCCGTGCACATAGTTCCCGATGATCCCATCGCGCGTGATGTCTTCCGTGTCGGCAAAAAACTCGTCGGGAAGATGCATCATGAAGAGCGAATCAAGATAGAGAGAGAATTTTTTCTTTCCGCCGATCAGTTCGATCAATTTCGGAACATCGTGAGGAACGTGGAGGGAATAGTTCCAGGAATTTCCCTCGATAAATCCCTGTCCATGCGTACTGAGGGTGTTGAACTCCGCGCGCCATGTTCCGTCGCTCAGTTTCGGTCGGCTGAAACCGATCTTTGTGTCGAACACATTCACGAAATTCCCGGCGCGGCGCGAGAATTCATCGTACACTTTTTCGTTTCCCAGCTTTTTCGCCATTTGAGCGATCGCCCAGTCGTCGTACGCGTATTCGAGCGTTTTGGAGACAGAAGAGGAATTTTTGTCTTCCGGAACGTACCCGAGCGACATGTAATATTCAAGCCCGTCGTAATATTTCGTCCGGGCTGTTTGGACCGATGCGGCGAGCGCTGAGTGCGCATCGAACGAAATATTTCCTTTCACGATCGCATCCGCGATAACCGAAACGCTGTGGTAACCGATCATACACCAATTTTCGTTGGCATGATGCGACCAGACGGGAAGCATTTTGTGGACGCTTTGATCGTAATGGGCGAGCATGGAACGGATCATGTCGCCGTTCCGTTTCGGCTGCACAATATTAAAGAGGGGATGGAGTGCGCGATAAGTGTCCCACAACGAGAATGTAGAGTAATGGGTAAATCCTTCCGCCCTGTGGATGTTCTGATCGATCCCCTTGTAGCGTCCGTCCACATCCATATAGACGGTGGGACCGAGCAGCGTGTGATATAAAGAAGTATAAAATGTTTCGGTATCCTTTTGCGTCAGCATCGTCGCCTTCACGGCGGAAAGTTCCTTGTTCCACTCCTCCTGCGTTTGCCGGCGGATGGCGTTGAAATCCCAGTCGGGAGTTTCGGCGGAGAGATTTCGCCGCGCCCCTTCCGTGCTGACCGGCGAAAGGGCGAACTTGATCAACAGCGGCCCGGTCGATCCTTTCCCGAACGAAAAATAGGCGCGGATATTCTCTCCGGCCATCTCCGGGAAATTCTTCCGCTCATCGAACTTTCGCCAGAAGCCGCGGTAAATGCTCGTGTCATATTTCGCATGTCCGTACGACAGTACCGGCCGGCTGAAAGTCATCGCAAAATAGAGTGTGCGGGTGCGCGCCCAGCCGTTCGTCTGCCGGAAACCGGTCACCAGCGTGTCGTTCTCTACACGAAGAAATGTCCAGACGTTTTTTCCCGGATAATTATAGATGCCGTGCATCAGATCGAGAATGATGTGCGATTCTTCGTTCTGCGGGAACGTATAGCGGTGAACACCCACGCGCGTGGTGGCGGTCAATTCGGCGAGAATATTGTGATCGTCCAATAACACTTTGTAATAGCCCGGTTCGGCGGTCTCGTTGGAGTGAGAAAATCGCGAACGGTATCCGTTTTCGGGATTCTGGGCGGTGCCGGGATTTAATTGCAGAGGACCGGCGGTCGGCATGATGAGAAAATCGCCGAGGTCCGAATGTCCCGTTCCGCTGAAATGGGTGTGTGAAAATCCGACGATCGTTTTGTCCTCATACTGATACCCGGCGCAATATTGGTAGACCTCCTTTTGGTATTTTCCGTTCTTTTCATATGATAACGTATCGGTGTCCGGACTGAGCTGCACCATGCCGAACGGTGCGGTAGCGCCGGGAAACGTGTGTCCCATCCGCTCTGTTCCGGTGAGTGGTTTGACGTAACGGATGTAATCGGTTTGAGCCTGGAGCAGGACGGAAAGGAAAAGTGAAATCAAAATTCGCTTCATTTTTTTCGAGATTAATTGATAGGAAAAAGGTATCGTTCTTCTTTATTGAGTGAATGTTCGATGAATCCATTTGAATGGAAGAAAATCAAAAGCAATCCATCTTGGAACATCAGCACGTCGCTTCATTATTTATATTTTTACAACGTGCTGAAGTTGTTGGGAGAAATGTAGAAAAGAGGGGAGGAAGATGCAATGGGTTGTTGTGTCACGGTATCATTCGAAAAACACTCAGATTGAGAATGAGGATTTGCATCGGGTGAATGTGAGAAAAAAATGCTGATATTCCTCAGCATGACGAAACCATATTTGGTTAATACGCCGTGTTGATGTCACAACAAGGAACGAATCTAGAGATTCGTTTTTCTGTTGAGCCATACTTCCAAGAATAACATTGACTCTGCTGTCGGTTCAGGAAATCCATTAAGGATCATGGAGATGGGATCATGTCCGACATTTTCACGTAATCCATCCACTTGCTGTAAGATATGTCCGCCGTCGGGAAATCGTTTGATAGAAAAATCTTTAAAGTGTTTGGCGGAGAAGATCATTTCGAATCTTCGGGCGATCGTATCGACGGGGAT
>CAZRWF010000158.1:0-3626 GCA_964603685.1 uncultured Chitinophagaceae bacterium | reverse complement strand
AAAACTGTTCCGCTCCCTCTCCTTCACCGAATCGGTCTCCAAGGAAGGGGAAGAGATCGTCGTCAATTTTAAGGGGACGATCATTCCGCCGCCGTGAATTTTTCTTACCACCATTGTTCATGAAAAAATATTTTCCGCTCCTTCTTCTTCTCGTTTTTTCCGCCGCGTCCGCGCAGCCGCCGTGCAACCTTCCGCCGCCGTACGACTGTACGGAGATGAACGGCAACGCGCTGGTCGGAACGATCACCAACGCCGGAGCGATCTATAACATGTATTGGCCGAACGACGGCAGCAATCGCCGCATTTTCGGCGAGGCGCAGTTGATGCTCGGAGCGATCATCGATTCCACCATCCATTTTTCCTACGGATTCGGCTCGAATGCGAATGCGTTCCGTCATTACCGTCCGGGCGTGATCCTGCCGGGCGGGATCAACGATACCAACCGGTCGCTCTGGCCGACCAAATACCGCGTGTACCGCATCGCGAAAAATTGGGAACGACTGCGGGAGAGTCCGACGAAAGAAGCATACCGGAAAGATTACGCCGAATGGCCGGTCGACCTCGGCGCGCCGGTCGATTCCGCGGGAAAACCGCTCTTCCTCGGCGATCAGACCGCGTGGAACGTCTGGAACGATGCCGACACCTCCAACCGCAATGATGATGAACCGCCGCTCCGCGCGGAGGTGCAGCAGCTCAGCTGGGTGTATGCAAACGATCCGATCCTGCAAAATGTGATTTTCATAAAGTACACCATCATCAACAAAAGCGGAAAGACGTGGCGGAATTTTTACGCCGGAACGTATCTTGCCGGCGGCGTCGCCAACAATTCGTCGTACGCCGGAATCGATTCGACCCTCGAACTGCAGTATCTCTACAGCGCCCTTGCGTCGACCGGATCGTACGGTTCGAAAATCCCCGCCTTCGGCAGCGTAACGCTGCAAGGTCCGGTGGTGCAGCAGAACGGATCGACGGCGTACAATTTCGGACGGTACATTCCCGATGCCGCCAATCTTTTTACCAACGGCGGATCGACCTATCCGGCGTTTCTTCCGTTCAATGCGTTGTTGTATACCGGACTGGAAGGACTCGATCCCCTCACCCGCCAGTTGTATACCGATCCGATCACCGGACGGAAGACGAAATTTTCGTTCACCGGCGATCCGACCACCGGATCGGGATGGATCGAACCGACGTATGCGCCGACGGCGCGGAATTCTTTCCGGGAGCTGATGCTCTCTTCCGGTCCGGTCACCGTGCCGGCGAACGACACCGTTACCGTCGTCTCCGCATTGGTCACGGCGCAGGGAAAGGACCGGATCCATTCGGTGAGCATCCTGAAACATTTCACCCGGTATCTGCGGAGCAATTATGTCTCTTTGCTTTCCCGCGTCAATTATCCTTCGCCGAAGGTCTCCTTTTCCGTATTGAACAAACAGATTATTCTCTCCTGGGACACGAACGCGGAACAAACGCTCGTGAACGGATATCGTTTTCAGGGATACAACGTCTATCAGGGAGAATCGCCGAACGGACCGTGGCATCGCATTTTTACGACCGATAAAAACGACAATATCACCGTCCTTTCGGAAGAGACCTACCAGCCCGAATTTTCCTCCCTCGCATCGCGCGGCATTCAGGCGCTGCCGAATAACGGCGTGGAGCGTCATCTCATCATCGAACGCGATTCGATCCTTCAGCAGCCGATCATCAACGGCCGTCCGTACTATTATACGGTGCGCGCCATTTGGGAGAATAGCAACAATCGTCCGATGTCGGTGGAAAGTCCCGTCGTTCCGGTCACCGCGCTGCCGGAAGAGATCGTCCCCGGTTCCACGATCATCGATCCTCTTTCGCTGATCGCGCACAGCCGCCGGAACGACGATGCGCTCCGCGTGGAAGTGATCGATCCGCTCAAACTGACGAACAAAACCTATTCCGTTATCGTCAACACGGTGAACGACACCGTCACCTGGCGATTGGTCGATACCACGGCCGGTGCGGTGCTGCTCGCGAATCAGACCACCGTCGGCGGCGAAGCGACGCCGATCATCGACGGATTTACGCTCCGTCTGCGGCGACAATTGCCGGGGGTCCGCCGCGACAATCAAACGCCGCGCGGATGGGAATACCTTCCCGCATCGAACCGCTGGATGACCGGCGCCCTGCCGCTGCTGATCATGGATGGATTTTTTAACGGACTGGTCCACCCCACCGGCAGCAATTACAACGGCCGGGGAGGAAGCAAAGTGAAAGCGGATGAACTGAAACGGATCGAGATCCGGTTCAGCAACACAACGACCCAAAAGGCGTACCGGTTCATCGACAAGGTCCGCGGCGTTCCGTTCAACGATCCGGCGAAACATCCTTCCTTTGAACCGCATATCGTCAAGCGGGGTGCGGGATATGTGTATCAGGATTACGTCGATGTGCCGTTCACCGTGTGGGAGATCGATTCGCTGGACGGCGATCCGGTGCCGCGGCAGCTGTCGGTCGGATTTTTGGAGAATAACGACAGTCTCTATTCCTGGAACGGACGATATCTCGGCCTCGGCAACATCAACGGAAAATGGGATCCGACTCCTGCCGCCAACGGCGGGAATGAACAGCTTTTCCTTTTCCGGTCGCCGTATACCGACACGCCGTCACCGGATTATACCGGCACGACAAAAAATCTCTTCTTTTTTGCCGACTCATTCGACGTGATGTATGTGCTCGCCGCCCGGAACGACACCACATTAAAGAAGAGCAACAAATATTCGTTCACCGAAGGGGATGTTTTCCGGATCACGCCGAACTATCAACTGAAAAACGGCACCGTCTATACCTTCACCACCTCTCCCGGAATTCTCGGGAACAAACGTCTCGCCATCGAACAGAATGCGCTCGAAAAGATCACCGTCTTCCCGAATCCGTACATGGGGGGACATACGCTGGAGCAGTCCCCCACCCGGCGGTTCGTCCGGCTGATGAACCTTCCGGCGCCGAGCACCATTCGCATCGTCTCGCTGCAAGGAAGGATCATCCGCTCGTTCGAGCATACCGATCCCACCAGCGGCACCGCCGATTGGGATTTGCGGAACGACGAAGGGATCAAAGTCGCCAGCGGCATGTACATCATCCACATCGATGCGAAAGAGATCGGACGGAAAATTCTGAAACTGATGGTGTTGTATCCGGACGAGCGGTTTAATACGTATTGAGAAGAGCGTTGCCACTGATTTCACAGATTTTTTTTATCCACCAAAACACGAAATCACTAAAATACAATTGTGGCCTGCCCCTTCGGGGCTTTGTGTGAGTTGATTTTAAACGCTGAGACGCGGAGGCGCGGAGAATAAAAAGGTGACCGTCACCTCACAGGTGCCGGTCACCTTCGGGGCTTTGTGTGAGGTGGTTTTCACCGCGGAGGTCGCCGAGAGCGCAGAGAATTTATTGTTAACCTTGCAAAGGTTAACAACCTTTGCAAGGTTTCTAATTTTCAGCTGCCGGTTACCTTCGGTAACCTGGTGTCACTCTTCGACTCCTCGCTTGTCCCTTTGGGGCTTTGCGTGAAATGTTTTCACCACGGAGAGCACGGAGGACACGGAGAATCAATCGTTGCAGGACACCTGATTTGTGTGAAATGT
>CAZRWF010000157.1:0-3738 GCA_964603685.1 uncultured Chitinophagaceae bacterium | reverse complement strand
GTGGTGAACAACGATACCGTGGCACAACGGGCGAGGAATATGGTTTTCACGTGGGATCCGGACAATCTCAGCGACACGCCGGGACGAACGCCGGGATATTTCGGATATAAGTTCCTTGAAAGTCCGAACAACAGCACGGATCTGATCGACAACGACGATGACGGGATAACCGATGAAGGGCCGTTTAATGACAAAGGGGTCTACATCGACGGCATCGGTGTGCCGATCAACACCGGTATCAGTAACGTTTCGAAATATACCGATGTCTACGGCGCGCCGAAACCGCGTTGGTCGGGTGATGAGGACGGTGATTGGGATGTTACCCGGGACGATCTGGGCGTGGACGGAATTGCCGGAACGTCCGATTTCGGCGAAGGGAACGGTGTGCCCGATCAACTGTTCGGCGCCGGAGGAACCTGGCTCGGTTCGGAACCGAACTTCGGTTTCCGCGACGTGAACGAATCGGATCAGATCGGATTGCGCAGCTTCTGGTCGCTGCCGTGGGGAGGTAACAACCGGCCCAAAAACGACAATTTGATGTACAACTTAATTTCTTCCGAAATGGATACGGCGGCGTTGGCACTGTTGTATACGACCGATCCGAACAATTTGGGTGATTATATTTTCCTTTACGGTTCCGGACCGTTCAACATGCCGCAGGGACATCGCGAACGTTTTTCGATCGCTTTGTTGATGGGATTGGACCTGCGCGACCTCATTCTTAATTCGGAAACGGCGCAATTGGTGTTGGAAGCAAATTATCGATTCGCGCAACCGCCGCCGAAACCGACCGTGCGCGCCGTTGCCGGGAACGGGCGTGTGACGCTGTATTGGGACACTAAAGCGGAAAATTCGATCGATCCGCTGACGAACAAAAATGATTTTGAAGGGTACAAGATCTATCGTAGTCAGGATTATACATTCAAAGATGTTTTTACGGTCACCGACGGATTTGGCAGTCCGTTTCTCGGTACTCCGCTCTACGATGATCGAGCGCAGAAATCGGCACAATGGCACCGTCCGTGGACCACAGCTGAAAAAGAACTGTACGTCGGCGGATTCCATCCCTCCGAATACCGCGGCCGGTATATCAAATATTACATGGGCGAACCGAACGATGCGTCCGGATTGCGTCATCAATATGTCGACTCCACCGTCACCAACGGTGTAACGTACTATTATGCCGTTGTATCGTTCGATCACGGCGAAGTATCGCGGAACCTGCCGCCGTCCGAATCGCAGGCGATCATCACGAAAGATGCGATCACGCAAGAATTTAAATATGATGTGAATACGGTCGGCGTTGTGCCGAATGCGGAGGCGAAAGGATTGGTCAGCACCAAAGGATCGTTGGAAAACGGAATGGATCTTCAGCACACCAAGGGATACAGCACATCATCGATTTCGTTCAAAGTCCTGAACGAACTGATGCTGCAAAATGCTTCTTATACCATGACGTTCGCCCGCACTCTGGTGGGAACGGATTCGATTTTGGCCTACAGCGTGAAAAAGGAGAATCCGACGGTGGAATCGATCGTGGGGAATGAAACATTGTTCGTGAGCTTGCAGAACAAATATTTTGCCCGGTCCAGCGTGCGGGTCTTTAACGGACCCGACACGAACGCTCCGCAAATATCGGCTTCGTCGATCGTTGTCGATTCTGCCGGCGGAAGGATCCGCGCGAATGCGGTCGGCGTACTTTCCCGTACGAAAACATACACGGTCCTTTACAATTATTATCCGATCGCCAACAGCGGATATTACAAAGAGAACGATTCCAACCCGGTTTTTGACGGCATCCGGCTTTTCGCGAAAGATGATACGCTGGTGATCGATCAGGCGAATACTGGATTCCAATCGGGAGGATCCATATCCAACGGCAATTATATCGTTTCCAATGCGTTTGCCAGTCTTCCGCGGAAACTGCAACCGCACGATATCCGCATTACGTTTATGACCTCCTCCGGAGATACGAATGCCGCAGGGATGTACAACGCACCGGCTGACTCCATTCTTCCGACGGCCGGATCGACGTGGGTGAAGGTGCCGTTCAAAGTAGAGAACATCACCGACACGACCAAATATACGATGAGGATCGTGGAAAAAACGAGCACAAGCAAAACTACACGGCGAACGGGCCGCTGGGATTTGGGCGAAGAACTGCTCTTGATCGTGCCGCCGACGCCGAATACGATCTTTATGAACATCCAATTCAATAAGACGATCGATTCACTTCCGCATCAATTTAATCAAGGGACCGTGTTTACTGCCAGGACGCGGAAACCGTTCGCTGCGACGGATGAGTACCGATTCAGCACCAAAGCGGTCACCTACAATGCGGCGGCGGCGGACCAGATGCTGCAGAATATTTATCCCGTTCCGAATCCGTACGTGATCAGCAGCGCGTTCGAGCTCCCCTCCAACCGTTCCGATCTTCGCGGTGATCGGGTGATTCAATTCCGTAATTTGCCGCGGGAATGTACGATCCGCATCTACACCGTCACGGGCGAATTGGTGCAGACACTGCGGAAGAATGACAATACGTCGTATGCCAACTGGGACCTGCTCTCCTCCGAAAGTGCGCGTATCGGTTACGGGGTCTACATTTATCATGTCGAAACACCGACCGGCGGCACGAAAATTGGCCGGTTAGGGATCATTAAATAATTTTACCGGAGACACTTTACATGAATCGATTTTTTATTCGTTTCACCATGGTCGCGCTGATCGCCGTGAGTTCCGGTGAGTTGACCGCACAATTGAGCCGATCCACCACCAAGGTGGGCACGACCGTTGCGCAGTTCCTGAAGATCGGTGCCGGCGCCCGATCCGTCGCCATGGGAGGGAGCGGAGCGGCGATGGAAGGGGATGTCTATTCGATTTTCTGGAATCCCGGAGCGCTCGCACGATTAAAAACACCAGGCGAGGCATCGTTTAATCATACGTCGTGGCTGGCGGAGTTTGACTATAATTACGCAGCGAGCGGATTGACGATCGACGGATTCGGAACGCTCGGACTTTCCGTGACGTCGTTCCGTATGCCGGAAGAGATCGTACGGACGGAGATCAATCCGGAAGGAGACGGGCGGCGGTGGAGTTACAACGGGTTCGCCATGGGTGTTTCCTTTGCCCGGTCGTTGACCGATCGGTTTTCGATCGGCTTCACCGCAAAATATATCCGCGAAGGGCTCTGGAATATGTCCGCCTCCGGTTTTGCGTTCGATATCGGAACGATCTACACCACCACATTCAACGGTATGAAAATCGGTGCGAGCATCTCCAACTTCGGAACAAAAATGCGTCTTGACGGACAGGATATCTCCTTCAACAGTTATCCTTCCGGTGATCAGGGACAAGGACCGCAGAACATCCAATCGATCTACAAAACGGACGCGTTCGACATACCGTTGCAGTTCCGGATCGGTCTGGCGATGGATGTGTATAAAGATGAACTACTTCGTGCGACCGCTGCAATCGATGCCACACATCCGAACGACAATTCGGAATACGTCAATTCCGGCCTCGAATTCGGTTACGATGAACTGGTCTTTGCCCGGGTGGGATATAATTCTCTCTTTATGGAAAATTCCGAACAAGGATTAACGTGGGGCGTCGGTCTTCAGTTACAAGTTTCTAATGTGAACGGTATCAAAATCGATTACACTTCGGCCGAACACGGCCGCCTGAATGACGTGCAATATATTTCCGTCAGCGTGACGTATTAGTTGGGAGCAGAGA
>CAZRWF010000156.1:0-3740 GCA_964603685.1 uncultured Chitinophagaceae bacterium | reverse complement strand
ATATCCCGGCGTTCGTCCCGGCGTGTCGCTGAGATTGTCCGGATCCCACGTGAAGACCATATTCCTTGCCCGTTGTGCGACGGTATCGTTATTCACGACGATCAATTTGTCGAAGTTCGGTACACCGATCGTTCGCGCCGGCACGAAGGAGGCCGCGTCATCGTTAAAATTGTTCGGTCCGCCGACATGCGGATCACCGAACATTCCGAAAAAAACACGATTTAAAGTTTTCGGACTGGCATTTTCTGCCGTGTATACCAGGAAAATGATATCTTCGGCCAGCGGATTGGCAAATTGGAATGTGCGCACTTCCAGATTTAATCCGAGTCCACCGATCGTCGTATCGGGAAACGGATAATAGGCGAACTCTTTATCCGTCGCATCATCCACGACGTAATAGACTTCTTCATCCGGCACCGTTGAATTTCCTCCGAGGAAAGAGGGATAAACATATTCTCCAAGAATAGGATTGTACCAGCTTTCCGGCCAGGAACTCGGTCGGAACCGAAGATCGCTTCCGCGCGCCCCCCAGCTCGCCACATCGTTCTGACCGGGCGCGGAGTAGCCCGGTTTCGGGAGCCATCCCCATTTCGTGACATTATCGGGAGCAAAATCCCCGTCCGCCGTACTCCGGGTTGCGCCGCCGAATCCGTCTACCACAAAATTGACCGAATCGTTCGCTGTACCCGCTTTCGGTACGCGCACGCCGACCAGCGGTCCGAATTCATATCCGTACCCGAGACCGTTCCAAATCAAATCCAATTGGGACGAACCGGCGGTGGGATTGCTGATCGCGCCGGTATTATAGATGATGGTTTTGATCTTATTCCCTTGAATGACGAGACTTTTCACTTCGGACTGCAGGCCCGATTCTTTCATCATCCGGAATTGATCATCGCGCCAGCGGATAAAATCGCGCAATTGTTTTTTATTCAGCAGCTTCACATCGGCCGTCCGAAAGTCGATCTGGCGATCCTGCGACACGGCGAAGGTTCCGAAGACGAACAACATCAGCAGCAAACTTTTCTTCATACCGAAACTTCCCTTTTTCATACAGAGTTAAAAAATAACGGAGAATCCGAGTCGCGTCAACCGGGGACGGCTGACGTTCTGGGGATTCACATAATAATCGTCCACCACGGACATCGGGATCAACCCGACATCGCCGCGATTGATGCGGTTTTTGATCTCCTGGAATTCCCGGGGATTGGCCACTTCATTGGCGTTGTACAACGATTTCCCGCTGTTGGAATAGACATCCACCTCATTCCGCGTGTCGAGCACATTATCCACCTGCAAGAACAATGAATACCGCAGTTCGCTCATTACGAAAATTTTTTCGAGTTTCAGGTCGATGATCCACTGCATCGGTTTGCTGGAACTGTTCTGAATAAATTGCGACAGCTGTGTCGACAAGCTGGCGGGGATACTCGCGGTGTACGGAGCGCCGGTTTGGATACGATTGATAATGCTGGCGCTGTAATTGTCCGACTCGCTGAAATTCAGCGTCGTATTCAGAATGTGTGTGCGGTCAAAACTTTGCGGCACGAGGAATGTTTCGGCACTTTTCCCGGATTTTTCGCTGAAGAAGAAATCTTCGCGCGGTTCCGTTCTGTTCCCTTCGGCCACGGAGAAGGTATAATCGATCGACGAAGAGAAAATGCTGCCGGGAGCGCGCCGCTGGTACAACGAAATGGTGAGCCCGCGTGAATTTGCATAGTCCAAATTGGTCAACACTTCGTATCGCATATCCCCTTTTGCCGTCACGACGATTTGGCGGAAGATATAGTCGCGCACATCCTTATAGAATCCGACCACTTCGAGACGGAGGTCGGGAGTCAATCCTTGCTGCAGTCCGATCTCATACTGCACGCTGCGCTGCGGTTTCACATCCGCATTGCCGAAGATCGGCTGAGAACCGGCAACGCGGAAATTGGCATTGGTATAGAGAGACGAAAGGTTTCCCAACTGGTAAAAGTGACCGTAGGAAAACCGGATGACGCCCTGATCGGTGATCGGATAGGCGATGGAAATTCGGGGACTCAGCGTATGTTTCACCGCCGCATCCTTCAGGTCTTTGGTCAAAAAGGTGGTATCCCGTGCGGAGAGGGCGTCGCTCAGGACGGGATTGTACTTCGAAGCCGGATCGAAATATTCATATCGCAATCCCGCATTCAGAATGAGCGACCGCTCCAATTCCACTTTGTCCTGAATATAGAGTGACAATTGTTTCGGTGACCGGGTGAAATTCACATATCCGGAATTGATATCCGGTTTGCGCGTTGCGTACCGGATACTGTCCGCATACACATCCTGAAAGTCGTTCACGATCACTTTATCGTTCTTCACATCGTAAAACTCCACGGAGTACGATTCGACGTTGATATCGTGCATCCGTGCTTCCGCACCGACCTTCACTTCGTGGTTGCCGAACAGTTGCGCCTGCAGATCGATTTTTCCGCCGAACGATTCCGACGAGCGGAAGGACCGGCCGAGAGAAACACCGCCGGTTAAAAAGCCGACGATCGGCAGCGCCGATTGATAAAATCCCGGAAGATAACGCGGATCATGCAAATCTTCATAGGCATAACTTTTATCCTCCGTGTTGCTCGCGGAAAGTTTTACGGTATAAAACATGGAATTGCTCAACGTGTGCGTCCAATCGAGCGCTTGCACCAGTCCGTTGCTGTAATCGGTCGGACGGCCGTCCGGATTGAAGCGGTAACCGTAATAGGAGGCGCTTTGACTTTTTGCATTGTCATACACCACTTCGTACTTCAAACGCATGGTCGAAGAGAGGCGATACGAAAGATTCCCCTGCACATTGTAGGATTGGCTCGTATTCAGCGGCACCAAGGCATTGTCACCGGTCGGCTTTCCGACATTGTCGAACACCGGTTCCTGACGTCCGGTGTTCGGATTGTAAACGTACTGTAAGGGTCGGCTTAACGGGTTAAAATAGTACGGTGCGTTATTCGAACCGAGCCGCGAATCGTCCCGATAGAGGGGGAATCCCGCATTGGCCGGATCTTCGATGATATTTCCGGCAGAATCTTTCACGGCGATCCGTTTTGTAAATTCGTCGCGGGTCACGTAGAGATCGGAGGGATTATAGATCCGATTTCCGTAGAGAAATCCGTTATTGCGATCGAACACACCGGATGCATAAAAGGTCAGATCCTCCAACGGCGTCGGTCCTCCGAGTGTCCCTTCCACACGGAGATTATTGAACGGCTGGATTGTACTGATATGCGGAAAAATATCGCCGTCGTCCGAATGATAATCACCCGCAAGGACGCGCAGGCTGCCGGTGTTTTTCGCCCCTCCTTCTTTGGTCACATAATTCACCACGCCGCTCAAAGCATTGCCGTATTCGGCGCTGAACGTTCCGGTGGAAACCGTCACTTCCTGCACCGCATTGGTCGCAACGCCGATCGAACTGAGGTTATCGTATGGATTGTTCACGGAAATTCCGTTGAGGGTGAACGCAATCTCGTTCGAACGTCCGCCGCGTACATGCAGATCGCCGTCATCCCCCACCACCACGCCCGATTGTAATCCGATCACTTCGCTGATGCTCGTCACCGGAAGGGCTTGGATATTTTCCGACGTCACAGCGATCACCGGATTCGTTTGATCCTGCCGGATGAGGGGATTCCGTTCCCCTTCCACCACAAATTCATTTAACTCGACGGAGGATTCGTTCAGGCCGATATTTAATGTCGTCGTAAAATCGACGT
>CAZRWF010000155.1:0-3805 GCA_964603685.1 uncultured Chitinophagaceae bacterium | reverse complement strand
CGTGCCGCGTAATTCGATTTGCGTCGCACGACGATCGGTGAATGATCCGAATCCGGTGACACGCCATTGTTTGTCGCGGTGTCCGAACTTCAATCCGTTCAACGTTCGGTTGTATGAAATAAATTCCTGCCCGGTCAACTCCGTATTATAGTCACCGAATAATCCGTACGTCTGGTTTTTCTCCAGTTTGACGTATACATTTCGGTTTGTTTGAATATCGTAGAAGAGCATGCTGTTGTCGCCATAGATCGAGTAGAGATAGTCGGGATCCAGTTCGCGGAAATACCGCCCGCGGTTTTTCCGGTCGGTGTCGATGGACGCGGTCAGCAAATATTCGTCATACACCGTGCCGCGGGCATACAACGCCAACCGTCCGTCCGTGGTTAATCCATCCGGGAAGGAACGATCATCGATCAGCTGTGACCGATCCCCTTTCGCCGTGTATGCCCCGGCAGAACCGTTGGCAAGGCCGACGAGCGTGAAGGGTTCTTTCGGCGTGTTGAGATTCATCTCTCGCTCCACAATCAGGTTGTCCACCTGCACGCCGATCCGGGAAACGCCGGCGCTGATCCCGGCGCGGTATTCGAATTGGGCGACACCATTCGTCACCGGCACTTGTACGCCGCGGCGGGAGGAATCGGCATCAGGAGTCGCGATACTGCCGCTGTCGGCACCGACAGTAATGAATACGCCGCCGGGAATCAGATACCCCCACGGATCGAACACCCGGGCAAAACCTTTAACGAGCGATTGACCGTCCGCTTCGACAAAATCCTTTTCAAATTCTACTTCGATCTTTGCCGGGGCTCCGAGAATGTGCATCGTACGTTTTTCGGAAAAGGCCACGGTACCGTCCGGATTGACGATGCGGACTTCAAATTCCACGGCACCGGGAGCGACTTCCACGTTGATGAAGTCCACCAATCCATCGATACGGACGGTCCGTTTCATCGCAAAGGTGCCGTTCACATACAGTTCCGCATCAAACCCGGTAACGCTGCGGGCGGTCACTGCTTGACGGGTGAGTGCACTGACCGTACTGTCCTGAGCCGGAGAAACGATTTCCAGCTGTGCAAACGCAGTGCTGCACAAAAAAAGTACGGCGGCAGAATAATATTTGAGTTTTGTTGTGATCATCGTTGATTTCGCACCAACATTCGTTTTTTACGGATCTCGATCGCCGTGACGGCCGACCGGTCGAACACCGTTTTTCCGTCCGATTGTACTTTGCGGACGGTAAAATCGTCCAAAATCACCGCTTCGTCACGGCTGTCGCCGGCCGCTTCGGCCATGTAATAGAGCTGGATGGTGCTGTCCGCCGTCGAACAATGGATCGTCAGCACATTTCCGTTCACCGCAATGCTGTCCACACCGCGGACGGGGGTGATCGAACCGGCGATCAATTGCAGTCCGTCGGGAATCGTATCGATCACCGTGGTGGAAACGGTGTTCCGTTTTTCTTTCTTTTGAATGTCGAGTTTGAGAATATACCGTTCTTTTGACTTATCCCGCATCATCGAATCGAGCGACCGCGGAGAATTTTTCGGCAGCAGCGTTTCCACCGCGAGTGAGGACGAATCGATTCGGCCTTCCGGCAGAACGTTTTGCACGAACTCGCTCCGCAGGATGCGGATCTCGATCCGGCGGTTCACTTGTTTGCCGTCCGCCGTGGCGTTCGAGGCGATCGGACGATATTCGCCGAATCCGAGCGTTTTCAAACGTTCGGGTGCGATGCCGAACGTGGAAACCAGCGCCTGTTTAATCGTGTTCGCGCGCGCCTGTGACAATTCGATGTTCGAGGGGAATTCGCGCGTTTTGATCGGCGACGAATCCGTATGTCCTTCCACCACTGCCGTGGCGGTCGGATCATCCTTCAGATATTTTGCGGTCGTTTCCAGCGAACTCATTGCCGTACTCCGGAGGGTCGCTTTCCCCACATCGAACAGCACACCGGACATGTTGAAGTTTACGGCGCGGCCCCGGACTGCCACGGCCGTTTCGTTCGTGGTTGTGAGCGTATCGATACATTTGATCACGCTGTCCCCCACAAAATAACAGATCGACGTCGACGAGGAGGTTAACGACGTCGCTTCGTACTGCGGCTGGCGCTGCAGCATCACGGTGTAACGCAATTTGTACTTGAAGTTCGCGCCGAGATTTGTCAACGTCCAATGCAATTCGTTGCCGTGGATGACCGGCGTAACGGCGGAATCGGCGAAGGTGGCGCTTCCTTCCACATATTTCAGCGACGGATGCAAGATGTCGCGGAAGTCCACTTTGGAAACGTGTTCCGTGCCGGTGTATTCGATCGGAATCTCCATGGCGACCGGCATCTCCGTGATCGATTTTTCCGGTTCCGGCGGCGTAAAATAGAATTCCACGCGGCGGTTCAGCGAACGCCCGTCGATCGTTTTGTTCGTGGCAACCGGTTTCGTTTCGCCGTGTCCTTCGATCCGGATGCGGTCGACGTTGATCCCCTGTTTTTCCACAAGATAGTTTTTTACGGACATCGCGCGCGCCATGGAGAGGATCCGGTTGTTCGGGAATTCCGCCGTGGCGATCTTCATCGAATCGGTATGTCCGGCGATGATTAAGGGCTGATCGGGATATTCGCGGAGCACGTCGGCCAACTGTTTTAAGGTGATAAATGCTTCCGGTTTCAGAATCGCCTTGCCGACTTCAAAGTTCAATCCTGTCAGTTTCATCGAGGCGACGCGTTTATCTTCAATGAAGACGATGTTCCGCGGCGATGCAATCCGTTGAATGGAGAAGTCTCCGATCTTCGCCACCGATTGGCTCAACACCAGCGAATCGGGGAGCGATATGTTGCGTTCCAGATAGAAATCCACCCGCGCAATGCCGGACTCAGTCAACCGGACGAACCGCGACGTCGAATCCCCCGCAAAATCGTTGTATCCCATCAGCAGTGTCGATTGTTTCGGCAGGGTGTGTGTGCGAACACGGATGACATGTTCGCCCGGCAGCACATCCGGCACGGAATATTTTCCGTCGTCGCCGGTGATGATCCGCGTGCCGTCTTCCATCATCAATTCCACTCCTTTGACGCCCGCTTCGCCGAGATCCTGATACCGGTTCCGGTTGTCGTCAAAGAAGACCTTTCCGATGATCAAACCGTGCGTAGAGAAAACGCCGCGGCGGACTTCCACTTGTTCTTTCACTTCTGCGGACATCATCGGCGTGCCGAATTGCGAAATGCCGAATGCTTGTGCGGTGTTGATACCGTTCCCTTCCGCAGCACCGGCGCCGACCGTGAGACGGTACACGAACCGGATGGTTGCGCCCGGCGCAAGGGAATCGGCCAGCAGCCAGAGCAGATCTTTCCGGCCCGTGGGATCGGCAATCTTCATCGTGTCGATAAACGTGGAGCCGTTCATGTACCGGAAACCGAACGGTATCCGGTCGATCACCTGTACATCATAGGCAATATTGGCAGCACTGGTATTGGTGACGCTGACGACATACGTGGCGATATCGCCGATCTCCACCACTTTCCGGAGAGCCTGTTTTGTCACGCGCAGATACGATACGTACGACCGGACCGTTGCATCGCTCATCGAATCGAGGTCCGTCGTGATTGATCCGCCGTTCCACGTGGCGGCGGCAACGTTGGTATACTCGTGATGGCCCGATTCCAATTGACGGCGCACCCGTGTGACCAACGTGATCGTGGCCGAGTCGCCGACAAACACCGTATCGCGTTTCCAGGAGATCGAATGTGACGCCGAACGGGACGTGACGGAGTCGTTAACCACCATCGCCGGCGAAGAGCGGTAATAACGCACCG
>CAZRWF010000154.1:0-3902 GCA_964603685.1 uncultured Chitinophagaceae bacterium | reverse complement strand
CTCAGCTGGGAGAGCGCTACAATGGCATTGTAGAGGTCAGCGGTTCGATCCCGCTACGGTCCACCACTCCGATATATTTAACCACAGATTCACAGATTAAAATCTCACACAAAGACACAAAAAATGAGTGTTGTAGGACACCTTTCAGGTGTCCTACAACAAATTATACTCTGCGCTCTCCGCGTTCTCTGCGGTGCAATGTATCTCACACAAAGTCAGTAAGAAATTTTGTAGGTGACCGTCACCTGTCAGGTGACGGTCACCTATATTCTCTGTGCCCTCCGTGCCTCCGTGGTGAAAACATGTAAATCTGCAAATCTGTGAATCTGTGGTGTTTATCGTTTTATGCATTTATACATTTTCAGTCCCATTTTTCTCCCCTCCGAATTTTTCACTTTTCTCACGGTCGATATTTTCTTACCATAATTAAAGCCGGCGAGCCCGCTCGCTCCCCATATCGTTCACCATTCAGCCGACGACCATGAAAACATTCTCTACGCTCTGCTCCCTGCTGTTGTCCATCGTATCGATTCTCCATTCCGCAGGAGATACCACTTCCTCCGTCACCGTTGCGCCCGGGGTGGTGCATACGCAATACACGCTGCCCGGTCCGTTCACGCTGGACGTGCTGGCGGTAGATGTCACCAATCCGCACATCACGTTCGAAACGTACAAACCGGCGGGGGGATTGACCCGGACGACGGTCCAATCCGCCGCGAATGACAAGGCGGGACACCGCGTGATCGGTGCGATCAACGGAGGATTTTTCAGTTTTGAGACCGGCTGGCCGATCCACAATCAGCTTGCCAACGGAAAACCGGTCCTCGGCATCGCCACGACCAAAGCGGCGTTCGGGTGGACGGAAGACCGGAAAGTGTACATCGACCGGTTCAATTTTTCGGGAAAAATTTTTGCGAAGAACGGACAATCATTAACGGTGAACGAAAGCAACACCGCACGCGGTGCCGGGAAGTCGGTGTTGTACAGTTCCTTTAGAGGATCGACCACCGGAACCGACGCCAGCGGCGCGGAGATCGTTTTGGATGTCGTCTCCGCTTCTCTCGCCACCAATGACACTCTGCTGGTGGTGGTCAAACAAAAAAATGCCGGCAACAGCACCATTCCGGCTTCCGGATTTGTCCTTTCGGGCGCCAGCGGAACGCCCTCGACATTTATCACGACAAATTTTTCGGTGAACGACACCGTCAAACTTCTGTTGACCTACAATGCACTGAACGGTCCGGGACTAAAACGATTAACGCAACTGATCTCCGGAAACGGATATTTGATCAAAAACGGCGTCGCCTATCCGGCGCTCGGGGATTACGATCAGTCCGGCGCAAGTTTTAACGACGCGCGTCATCCCCGCACGTTTGTGGGATTAAGCGACGACAGCAACACCGTCTACCTTTGTACGGTGGACGGCCGGCAGGCGTCGAGTCTCGGAATGAACTTTACGGAGATGGCGAACTTTCTTCTCTCCATCGGCGTGAAAGATGCGTTTAATCTGGACGGCGGAGGATCGACGACGATGGTGGTGCGGGGGGAAGTGGTGAACTCTCCTTCCGATCCGGGCGGAGAACGGTCGGTCGCGAACACGCTGCAAGTGATCAGCACGGCGCCGGTCGGAACGTTGCACTATCTGAACATGATCGAGTCCAAAGCGGATGTCTTTCAGGGAAATACGTTCCGGTTCCACGCCGAAGGGAAAGACGAATATTTTAATCCCCTCGCGCTGCCGGCCGGGACAGTCTGGAGCGCGGACACGGCGATCGGCACGATCGATTCGAGCGGATTGTTCACCGCCAAAAATACGAACGACAGCGGTTGGGTCCGGGTGAAATATAATTCCGTATCGGACTCCGCCCGCGTGTTCGTCCGGGTGATTAAAGAACTCCGTGTCTATCCGACATCACTGGTGATGACGCCAGGAGAGCAGACAACGTTGAAGATTTACGGCATCGATTCCGGCAACAACGACTTGCCGATCAACGGCACGCAGATTGTTCCGCTGGTGGCCGGGAGCGGATTTAATTTTTCGCCGTCCGACAATGTCGTCACCGCGACCGGATTTAACACCGGATCGTTCCAGATCTCGCTGGACACGGTGAAGCTGGTGATGAACTACGATTTTCGCGGCACGGACACGGCCGTCATCGCCGAACGGTTCAGCGATCTTTTCCTTTGGAAACAAGATGTGCTCGGCACCGATCCGGACAATGTCTTTTTTGGATCGAGTCCTGACACCGTTTTTTCCGCACCGAAATCTTTTCGCGTCTTTTACAGTTTCCCGACCGCCGATGCGGCGACCGCGGTGTTGAAGACGGACCGTCCCCTCTCCAGCCGTCCCGACAGCCTCTATCTGAAAGTATACGGCAACGGCGGCGGGCATACGTTCAAGATTATTTTTACGGATAAGACCGGCGAACAATTTTTCATCACGTCGCCGACGGCGGTTACCTGGAACGGTTCGTGGCAGAATGTGGGATTTAAAATGGTCAACGCAAAACCGGTCAGCACCGGCACGCTTGATTTTCCCATCACGTTGAATGAAATCCAGATTCTCCTCGGCGAAACAAATGCGGTGAGCGGAAAAGCGACCGGAACGATTTTTCTGGATGATATCACCGTCCATTATCCAAACCGGACCGTCGCGCCGCAGGTGTTGTTCGACTTCAACTCCTCCGGCATCACCGGCTGGCTGACTCCTTCGCAAGGAAATGCGGCGCAGATCGTCGGTGTGATTATCGCTCAATCGTCGCTCGTCCATTCTACCGAACATCCGTACGAAGGGAGCGGCAGCGGCAAGTGGACCTATGTGGACGATCCGAACTCCACCGCCGATTGGAACGTCCGGATCACGCGTGCGACGAACGCAGAACTCGGATCGATGCTCCGCGGCAGTTACATCGGCGCGTGGGTCTGGGCGGACGGGAAAATGGACATCACGTTGCGGACTGTAATCCGGGACGGCAACGGGCAGATCTGTTCCGGTCCGGCCTTCCCGGTGAATCACATCGGCTGGAAACTGATCGGCACGCGGCTGGATGAAAATCTTTTCACGCCGTATCTCACTGCCGGAAAAATCACCGATACCGGGAACAAATTTAACGGGTTCCGTCTGCAGGCAGCGCACGCGGATGTGAGCGGAAAAACAAAATCGTTCTATGTCGACAAGATGGTGACAAGCGCTTTGACCGTCCCTTCCGGCTTCATTGATTTCGGCGCGGCGTGGGATTCGTCCGGCAATCAGGTAAAAGTATCGTGGGGGGTCAATTCCGAGATCAGCATCAACCGGTACGCCGTGGAGCGGAGCAGCGACGGCATCACCTTCACCGAAGTCGGATCGGTCCCGGGTAAAGGGAACACCGACACCACCGCCCGGTACAGTTTTTACGACAATATCGGATCGCTCACCGCCGCGAAGTACCGCATCCGTCAAATCACCAACGACGGCGGACAGGAGACGACCCCGGTGATCAATTTCAGTCTCACCGGAGTGCGCGACGCCCGTTTTTCTCCGTACGTCTTCGAACTGCAGCAGAATTATCCGAATCCCTTTAATCCCGTCACCACCATCCGGTTCGAGATTCCCGCCGCGGCAAACACCGCGTTAACGGTCTACGACATCCTCGGACGGAAGATCACGTCGATTGTCGACCAGCCCCTCTCCGCCGGCCTTCACACGTATCAGTGGGATTCTTCCTCCGTTGCCAGCGGTGTCTATTTTTACCGGCTCACCTCCGGCTCGTTCGTGAGCACGAAAAAAATGCTGGTGGCGAAGTAAGGAATACCATAGAGTTCACCACGGAGAAGATAGGTGACCGTCACCTGACAGGTGACGGTCACCTACAAAATTTCTTTGTGACTTTGTGTGAGATACATTGCACCGCAGAGAACGC
>CAZRWF010000153.1:0-3964 GCA_964603685.1 uncultured Chitinophagaceae bacterium | reverse complement strand
ACCTACAAAATTTCTTTGTGACTTTGTGTGAGATACATTGCACCGCAGAGAACGCTGAGGACGCAGAGATACGTCATGAACATTCGATTTTTTTTGTGACTTTGTGTGAGTTGATTTTCAACGCTGAGACGCTGAGGCGCGGAGGAGTCAACGAAAACCTTGTCAAGGTTTCAAATTATTATCTGTGAAATCTGTGGCAATGTTTTTTGTGACTTTGTGTGAGATTTAAATCTGTGACATAATTTTACGCCAGAACGAGTTCCGTCTGTTCGGACGGTTTCTTTTTGGACGCACCTCTTTTCCGTTTGGGAAGTGACAGTCCCAGCTGTTCGTTGATCATTTCCCGCGTGTAGCCGAGCGGTTCCAGGAGGGTCTCGGCCGCTTCGGCCACCATCGAGGCGTATTTCTCCGCATCGTACCCGTCATCCAGCGCATACAGCGCGAGCGGTTTTGCCTTCATCGGATCTTTTTTTCCCGTCGCATCGGTGATGATGTACTGAATGCTCTCTCCCGCCATCAGTTTGACGTTCGCTTCGGCGAGGGTTTGCGCCACGATCGCGCTGATGCTGTTGTTCAGATACTCGAACGGATCTTTGGAGATATGCCGGCGGATCACCAGCTCGAACGGCGACACGTTTCCTTTCCGCAGTTCTTCCGTGAATCGCCGCGCCACATCCAAAATGCCCGGGGCCAGCGTCCGCACCGCTTCGAGTCCGGAGGCCTCCGCCAGCACGTTCAGCATCTCCTTCTGCGCCCGCTGGATGTATTTCGGCACATCTTTCCGGCGGACTTCGATGCCGCGGACTTTGAACTCGTTCGTATCGTACACGCCCACATAGCGCGTCGCCGTCGGAATCTCTTCGTCCATCTTCGACGACGGAAACAGGATCCACCGGTAGATCCCCTCCACCGAAATGGTGATGCCGGTCGCCGCGCGGATCTTCTCCGCCAGCCGTTGATACTCCTCGTGCGTCGCTCCCGGTTTTTTCAGCCAGATACAGTCGACGATCGCATGGATCAGTTCGAATCCCTCCTCTTCGGCGATCTCCTTCGCCCGCAGCAGCAGGTCCCGCGCGAACGCGTTCACCGATTCGTGCGCTTCGATCCGTCCGAGCCGGGACTTTTTGAATCCGAGATAACCGAAACAGGTGACGAGAATCCATTTCAGCGCGGTCTGTTTGTTCTGGTATTTTTTCCGCTCTTCATCGGTCGATGCCTCCGCCTTCAGTTTTTTATACCGCGCCCGTTTGCGGATGATCGGCTCCAGAGTCGTCGGCACCAATCCTCTCCTCTTTTCACAGATCCGGAATCCGATCTCCGGCACCCGTTCTTTCGCCTCCGGACAGCAGTCGCAGTCCAGCGGTTCGGTGGAGATGTTGTGATTCAACATGATGGTGGGATACATCGACGCAAAATCGAGTTCCGCCACCTGCTCGTGATACCCCGCCTGCGGCATGAAGTGCAATCCCCCCCGGTCCGACGCCAGCAGCGTGGTGAACGACTTAAACGCCTCTTTGACCGGACGTTTGTACGGGACGAGGATGTCGTTCCGGTAGGTCCAGGAGATCTGCATGGAGGAAAGAGCCGAACCGATGCTCGTCCGCGCCTGCTGCTGCACGCCGATCTGCGACATACGCGACAGGTCGTACAATCCTTCCAGATCGCCTTCGGACATGATGAAGGAATTTTCTTTGTCCAAATGCCACCGGCCGGACAACGCGAATGTCCCTTCCCGCTGTTTCACCTGTCCGTACGAAAAAAAGGTGATCGCCTTGGAAAAGAGCAATCCCGCCGCCGGATCGCGGTGAAGATAGAGCGGCATGTTCAGGTCGGCGGCGGTCTGCTGCAGCATCGGCAGCAGCGTGGCGTCGCCGTATTCGGTCAGGATCACGTCCGGATCATACTTATAGAGCGCGTGATTGATCTGCGCGATCAGTTCCCGCGGCGATTCCTGCTGCAGCACGGTCGTCCGCCCTTCCACCGTGATTTCGATCTCCAGATACCGCTGATATTTCGGCGCGAGCAGTTTGGCGGAAGGGGACAAGGTCATCACCGTCAGCGGCGGAATGTTGTACGTCTCCGCCTCCATCTTGTCCAGCAGCGTCCACGATTTCAGGATGCCGTTCTCCACCGTATATTCGCCGTAGGCCAGCGGAAAAAGCCGCGTCTCATAATAGAACATCTGCACCACTTTGATGTCCGCATTGTAGAACTGGTAAAACTTGAAATATTTGGAAAGGGTGCGGACCGCTTGCTGGAACATCGCCGGCTGGTGGACGGAAACGGCGTGCACCGCCGTTTCCCGGTGGGAAAGCAGGTCCCGCTTCACCGTCCGCGCGGTCGTCACGCGGAACGGGATCCGGTGCACAGATTCTCGGAGCGTCTCCTCTTCCCGTTCGGAGATCTGCAGATAGAAACAGGGGGCGAAGAGGGCGGTGGTTTTGTGTTTGTTCCCGTCCGCATCGGCGATCCAGACGGTCATGCCGCTGTCGTTCGTGTAGACGTCGAAGATCCATCCCCGGATAATCATATTTCCTCCCCGTAATTGCGCAGGCGTTCTTTCAGTTCGTGCAGTTCTCCGACGAGTTTAACAAGGACGGAGAGTGTGATCTTATCCATCGTGATCGGTGTCGTTTGAAACGAGATCGACGGAAGATTCCGTTTAGCGATGCGAAAAATTTCATCGAAGTGCTCCTGCTGTTCTTTGCGGAGGGCGCGGCGGAAGTTTCCCCACCGCTCCCGCTCTTTGTCGATGAGCCGTGTGGCTGTGGCGATCAGTCTTCCCATTTCTTCCCCGTCCGGTTGTTGTGCGGTGCTGTGGTGCGTCGAGTCGGTAGATGACATCGGAGATCCCTGAAAAGGTGTCGAAATAATGCTCCCGTTCTTTGAGGTGACAGTGCAGCGGCGTCGAGACGAGCAGCGTGGAGATCCCCGCGGCGGAGACCTCCTTCAGCGTGCCGGCGATCCGCGCCATGATGTCGTGCAGGTCCGGTATCGCCACCTGGTCGTCGTCGATCAAGTCGAGCAAGCCGAAGATCATCAGCGTTTCCGCCTTCACGCTCCGCAGCAGATCGAGCAGTCCGTCGGTGATCGCCACATCCACCTGATAAAAGGTGTAACAGCGGCTGATGTACCCCCGGCGGAGCATCGGCTCCGGATCGACATCGGCCGATTTGAACAGCTGCGCGAGGAAAAAAGGATCGGTCACATTCGCCGCATCGACCACCGCCACCGATCCGCCCCGCCGGAGCTGTTCCGCCGCCGCCAGCATCGCCGTGTGATAGACGCCGCCGGTGCCGTAGAGAAAATGGACCGACGGCGGTGATATTTCCATCGCCGCGTGTAATGTTCTGTAGGATTGGATCACTGTTTCCGTCATACTCGATCGGTTTTTTTTCGCAACACGATGATAAAGACAAAGCCCGACAACGCGGAAGCACCTGCTTCGTTCGCTGTCGGGCTTGAAGGTCTCAACACCCGGTTCTTTTATACTCCCTAGCCGCCGGAGATCATCCCGCTTTCCGCAATTTATGTTTCGAGCGGAACGACACTTCCACGTCTCCCGCAATCTTCCCCGCCTCGCGCGGGAAATAGATCTGCACCCCGCCGTAGTGATCGTCCGGAAATTTTACGTTGAGAATGTCCAGAATTTTGTTGAGACAGGAGTTGATCTTCTCCCGCTCTTCCATCGTGTAGTCGCCGCTGGCCATGTCCGTTCGTCCGCGCATGAACAATATCAAATAGTACTGTAATAATTTATACTGTATAAATTTACAGTACCGGAGGACGGATGTCAAGTTAATTTTTAAAAAAGTTTTCTCGGGGCACAACTTCGGCCATGTGCGAAAATTATCTTTGAAAAGAGGCATTCCCTCCGTATATTTGAAATATATTTAAGCAAAAATCCACGGAGAGGTGGGTGAGTGGCTTAAACCAGCGGTTTGCTAAACCGCCGTACGCTGTT
>CAZRWF010000152.1:2743-3965 GCA_964603685.1 uncultured Chitinophagaceae bacterium | reverse complement strand
CGGGTTTTATGCCAAAGATCCGTTGAACGTGATCCGTCTGATCCTCGGCAGGGAGGAGGACCGGTATTCTGCGGCGGCGAAAACGTATTCCGAGTGGCTTTCCCAGGACATTCTTCTGCGCGACCTGAATGAGGCGATCTATCCGCTGGTGCAGACGTTCACGAATGCGGAAGGGAACGAAATACGGCGGAAAGGATTTATCGCCTTGTGCCGGCTGGAAGAGTTCGACAAAAAGATTGTGTTGCCGCACGAAAAAACACTTTCGAAAGCAAAAGAGGACCGGTTCAAATTATTTTCGGCAACGAAGTCCAACTTCAGCCAGGTGTTCAGTCTGTATTCCGATCCGGAGAAAGAAATTGATGCCGTTCTTGATCCCGTTCATTCCGCGTATCCGGTGATCGATGTGGAATTTGAAAAGGTCCGGAACCAGCTGTGGCAGGTGACGGACCGGAACAGTATCGATCGGATTGCCGCATTGATGGCGCCGAAACAGGTGCTGATCGCGGACGGGCATCACCGGTATGAGACCGGATTGGCGTACCGGGATCTGATGCGGTCGAAAAATCCGCACCATACCGGCAACGAGCTCTACAATTACATCATGATGTTCTTTACGAATTTGGATGATGAAGGATTGGTGATTTTTCCGACGCATCGGGCGGTGCACAGTCTGCCGAATTATGACGGAGGAGCTTTCGTCGCGGCGCTGCAGGAACATTTCCACCTGCAGCTTTTTCCGACACCCCAGATGATGAAAAATGCCCTGACGGCATCTCCGAAGTTTGCGTACGGATTTGTGTCGCGCCACTCCTCCAAATTTTTCCTCGCCGTACTGAAAGATGAATCATCGTTGACGTCCCTTATCTCCGAACCGCTGCCGGAGGAGGTGCGACAGCTGGACGTGGTGTTGCTCCACCACTATATTCTCGGGAAACTGCTTGGCATTTCGCAGGAGGCGCAGGAGAAAAAATTGAACATCCATTATCTTCAAAACATCCATGAATGTGTGGATGAAGTTGCCTCCGGAGCATCGCAGATTGCCTTTTTTGTGAATCCGACGAAGATCGGCCAGGTCCGGAGCGTCGCCAAATCGGGAAATACCATGCCGCAAAAATCGACGTTCTTTTATCCCAAATTGATTTCGGGGTTGGTGTTGAATTTGATGGATGAGTAGTTGAGTAGATAGGTATTTGAGTTGATGGGTAAGTGAGAAAAGTTTTTA
>CAZRWF010000152.1:0-2643 GCA_964603685.1 uncultured Chitinophagaceae bacterium | reverse complement strand
TGAGTAGTTGAGTAGATAGGTATTTGAGTTGATGGGTAAGTGAGAAAAGTTTTTATTGAATATAAGAAATGGGAAAAGAATGCATAAGTACGAAGATTTGAAGGTGTATCAGAAAGCGCTCGTATATACAAAAACAGTGCGTGGTGCTGTTGCGGATTTCCCGAAAGATGAACTATATAGTCTCACATCGCAATTTAAACGTGCTGCGGATTCGATCATTCTGAATATCGCAGAAGGAGCGGGAAATTATTCTGACAAGGAATTTGCGCGATTCCTGACATATTCGGTTCGATCCGGTTTTGAATGTAAAGGGTGTATCGATATCGCATTTATCAACGGTTACGTTTCTGATTCCGTGAAGGTAAAACTGTTGGCGGATGTAAACGAAATCATTGCAATGCTCGATGGGCTGTATAAGAGCATCAACAAATAAACAATGATCTTGCTCTTCGAATTCTTTTTATACTCAAATTCTCAATTACTCAACGACTGAATTAATTTACGATCAAAAATGAGTGACCGTCTCAAAGTGATCATCGCCTACACCGCCATCTGCACCATTTGGGGCTCCACCTGGCTTGCGATCAAAGTCGGATTGGAAACAATGCCGCCGACCCTTTCCGCCGGGCTCCGCTTTTTGCTCGCCGGCATGATCCTGTACGTCGTCATCCGGGTGAAGAAGATCCCGGTGCCGTGGACGGCCGCATCGCGAAAGTTTTACCTCGTTGCCGCTTTTACGTCATTTTCTCTTCCGTTCGGTCTCGTTTATTGGGGTGAACAGCGGATCTCTTCCGGATTGACGTCGATCCTCTTCGCCACATTTCCGTTATGGGTGGCGGTGATGTCCTCGCTGATGATCTCCACGGAAAAGATCACCGTGCCGAAAATCATCGGCGTGATGCTCGGATTTTCGGGTGTGGTGACGATATTTTCGCACGATCTCCGGTTCGACGGGGAAACGGCCGCGATGTTCGGGATGGGGGCAGTGATCCTCAGTGCGGCGATCCAGGGATTTTCCGCGGTGATGATCAAAAAGTTCGGACATGAGATCAGTCCGTTCGTAGTAAGTTTTGTGCCGATGTCCATCAGCGCGGTGCTGCTGCTCGGATTTAGCGCCGCCACGGAGGATTATTCATCGCTGCGGTTTACAACGGCGGCGGTGGGGAGTATCGTCTATCTTGCGGTGTTCGGAACGATCGTCACGTTCGTCAGTTATTTTTGGCTGTTGAAGCGGGTGGAAGTGGTGCTGTTGTCGCTGACGGCATTTGTGACGCCGCTGATCGCCGTTCTGCTCGGTGTTTTTTTCCTCGGGGAATCGGTCTCGCCGCAACTGTTCGGCGGTGCGCTGCTGGTATTGTTCGGCATCGCGTCGGCGAACTTCTTTGAGATCCGCACTCTCATTCGTCAACGATTCCGGTAAGTCCATGCTGTACCGTTGTTCACGTTTCATGCTTCTGTCGCTGTTGTTCGGCCGGCTGTCGTACGGATGGGGGACGGAGGGGCACCGGACGGTGAATCTCTACGGCGCCAAACAGCTGCCGCACGCCATGCTCCGTTTCCGCGATGCGGAATTTTATTATGCCGATCACGCGAGCGATGTGGACCGGCGGAAAGTCCGCGACGAAGAGGAGACGTACCGTCAATTTATCGAACTGGAGCGGTATCCGGAATTCACCCAGCGGACGATGCCGACGGCGCTTCTTGACCTTCAGAAAAAATATGGCGCTGAAACCGTCCGTCAGAACGGGTATCTGCCGTACCTCGTCTATGAAATGTACGACTCCCTGCAGCGGACGATGCGTTCCGGAAATTGGGAGGCGACCCTGAGCGCCGCCGCCGATTTAGGGCACTACATCGGCGATATGACAATGCCGCTGAACACCACGATGAATTACGACGGTCAGTTGACGAAAAATCACGGCATCAAGTGGCGGTACGAAATCGAACTGATGAACCGGTATTATCATCAGCTCAACTTCAAACGGACCGATCCGCGAAAATTCGACAGTCCGCGCGGCGACGCAGTGAACCGGATCTTTTCGCTTCTGGCCAGATCCCACGCGCGTGTTCCGTTCATCCTCCGCGGCGATACGGCGGCATTCCGGCAGGCGGGGAAAAAATACAACAGCACGTATTATTCGCTTCTCTGGAAAGAGACCGGGAAAGTCACCAACGAACTGATGCAGGAGGGGGCCGATCTCTTTGCGGCGTTATTCTATAATGCGTGGCTCGTCGCCGGCGGAAATTCCATCCAATGGTCGGATGACCTCCGGCGAAAGAAAATTCCCTCCGAACGGGAACCGGAACATTTGGAACAAAACTATCCGAATCCCTTCAATCCGAAAACGACCATCAAATACACCTTAAAAGATGCGTATGACATCAAACTTTCCGTGTATAATCTTTTCGGACAGGAATTACAGTTGTTATTCGAAGGACGCCAGGGGGCGGGAAGATATGAATATGTCTTCAACGGCGAACAGTTGCCCGGGGGTGTCTATTTTATTAGATTACAGTTGAACGACAAGATTGAAGCGCGCAAAATGATCCTCGCCAAGTAGCCGTTCCACACGTTTTTTCGGAGATGGTATGAAACAATTCGCCGTCTTTCTTCTGATCATCGTCACCACCCTCACCGCCGGA
>CAZRWF010000151.1:0-4080 GCA_964603685.1 uncultured Chitinophagaceae bacterium | reverse complement strand
TGGTGAAGTGTCGAAGCGGCAAATGTGATATGTTCGATCGAAAATCAGCGGTGAACGCGGAAAACTTTTGTTCCGTCCCTCTCCCGCTTCACGCTACGACACCGAACGAACGAGCGATGCACATTGTTGAGCGGCACTGACGTTGTATTCCAGTGCGATCGAACGGAAGTTGACGAGATCGATGATCGTTCCGATAAAACAAAATCCCAGAGTGAACAGATACAACAATCCCATCCCGGTTTGGTTCGTCAAAAATCGTTGAATCCCCGCCACGCCGAAAAATCCGGCTGCCGTGGCGATGAGAATCAGCGTCGTATCTTTTCTCCTGTTCATATATACGGCGGCAAACTGCTGTGCCTGGCTGTCGGACATATCCTTCATCAATCCCTGGATGTATACCATCTCATCGGGCTCCAACATCGGTAACAGCTGCAATACGTTCGGCATACGGCCTCCTTATCGTTGATGTATGGCAAAATAATTTCTTGCGTGAAGGCACTGCTTCCAAAGACCGGCCACCCGCCTGAGCAAGATCAGGAGCGCCGGAATTCCCAACCAATGGGATTCGAGTGACAATCGCAATTCGCCGTGCAGAAGGAACGCGATCGAACGTCCAAGACCGCAGCCGGGACACCAATCCATCCCCAATCCATCCACCGGACAGAAAGAAACGATATGCGGCGATGACGGATCGAAAACGGCGAACAGGAACAGTCCGGCGAGCCAACACAAAAGTTCGAACGCGTACGGAAATCGGATGGAACGGTATATTGGTATGGACGATAGAATTGATTTCATTTAAAAGTTATGCACCACAGATTCACCGATGGAAGAGAAAGAATTTACAAAAAATCTCTTCCCTTATTGTCCCGCCGTTTTTTTTCTGGCCGTGGCGAACTCGCTGCCGCTGTTCCAATACGGCATTTCGATGATGTTGGCGACTCTCCAGGCAAGTCGGATCACAAGATCCGCCTGTTGCAGGGCGCCGTCAAAATTCCAATCATCGCTGATCTCGTCGCTCGGCTGATGATATTGCCGTGTTCCGCGTTCGCGCATCAAACGGACAAATGCCGTATCCACGCCGACAAATTGCCGGCCGCTCCCCATGGACATTGCCGGAATGCCGACTTTGGCAAAACTGAAATGATCGCTCCGGAAAAATCCCCCTTGCTCCGGCGCCAAATCGGGCATCACGGTCAACCCAAGCGGACGGGCGATTTCGGCGAGGTCGTGTCCGAGCGACGAACGATCGCTTCCTTGCCATGAAATGTCCTTTGTCCGCCCGATCACATTGATCACATCCGTATTGATATTGGCGGCGATGGAAGCGGCGGGAACAGTCGGGTTGTTCGCATAATATTTCGATCCCAACAACCCTTGTTCCTCGGCGCCGACGGCGGCGAAGAGGAGCGAACGTTTCGGCTTCATCTTCAGCGCGGCGAATGATTCGGCAAGATTCAACATCAACGCGGTGCCGGACGCATTATCCAGCGCACCGTTATAGATGGAATCGCCGTCGACCGGACGGCCGATGCCGAAATGATCGTAATGCGCGGTGAAAATAATGTACTGATCCTTCAACACCGGATCGCTGCCGGTGATCTTTCCGATGATGTTGTTCGTTTCCAACCTTTTCACATCGCTGCGGATCACTCCCGAAAGAGTGATTCCGAGCGGAATGGGACGGAACGACCGCGATTCCGCCGCCAGCATCAACGAATCGAGTGTGTATCCGGCCAGCGCCAGATATTTTTTCGTCGCCTCTTCCGTTGTCCACGCTTTTAGACGGAGACGGTGACCGCTCGTTTTTTCTTCCAAATCGAACATCTCTCTGCTCCAGGAATTCCGGATCACTTCATAGCGGTATCCGGCGGAGGGGGTCGTGTGAATCACGATGGCGCCGAGCGCGCCGTGTTCCGCCGCACTTTCATATTTGTAGGTCCATCGTCCGTAGTACGTTCTTCCTTTCCCGGCAAAAAAATTCGGGTCGTCGGAGGAGGGATCGTTATTCATCATCACCAATATTTTTCCGCGCAGATCGGCCCCTTTGAAATCATCCCACTGTTGTTCGGGGGCGGTGATGCCGTATCCCACGAAGACCAGTTCCGCATCGTTCAGCGTAATTTCCGGTTCATACGTTCCGGACGTCGCCACAAAATCGGTGGAATACGCCAACGAAACGGCGGACGTTCCCTTGCGTACGGTCAGGATCGTGGAAGGATCCACTGTAACACCGACCATCGGCACTTTTTGGATAAAACTTTTATTCTCGCCGGCCGGAAGCAATCCGAGCTTTTTCATCTGCGCCACGATATATTCGGTCGCTTTCCGGTCCCCAGCGGATGCCGGTCCGCGTCCCATCAACGAGTCATGCGCCAACACGGCGATATGTTTTTGTAATTTTTCTTTCGTGATGGACTGCAGCGCCTGCGCCGGCGGATCCCATTGAAAGAGCAGGGCGAATATGGTCAGAAGGACGATCATGTGAAATCCGAGTCAATGAAAAAACGTTGATTGTGCCTCATAGTATGAATTTATCGATTCAGTTTCAAAGGAAATCCCCGGACCGATTTTCTCCTTGCGTTCAAACCAATACTGCCGTAGATTTCCACCGTCTTGCACTGAGGTTATTTTCATCCGCTGCCTCCGATCGACGGAGGCAGTGCCGTTTTTACCGCTGAAATTCAAACGTTTCCATACATCAATCGAAAGTCCATTATGAAACAGATCGTTTTCTCCGCTCTCACCGTCGCTGCTCTCCTGTTGAATTCCTGCGGCGGCAACAAGACTGAACTGAAATCCGATAAGGACAGTGTCAGTTACGCCATCGGACTCGATGTCGGCATGACTTTTCAGCGTCAGGGGATCGACGTCACGCCGGAGGCCTTTGTGCAGGGATTAAAAGATGCGGCAGACACCAGCGGTCAACGGATGTTGACCGATGAACAGATTCAAGGAGTGATGTTGGCGTTTCAGCAAAAGATGATGGCCAAACAGCAGGAAAAAATGATGCAACAATCGGGTGCGGCCATTGCCGAAGGGGAAAAATTTCTGGCAGAGAATAAGACCAAATCCGGCGTGACGACCACGGCGAGCGGATTGCAGTACAAGGTGATCAAAGTTGGAAAAGGGAAAAAGCCGACGGCGGCGGACAGAATCCGCATGCATTACAAAGGATCGTTGATCAACGGAATGGTGTTTGAAAATTCGTACGAATCCGGCCAGCCCGCCACGTTGTCGGTGACCGATGTGTTTCCCGGATTATCCGAAGCATTGGTGATGATGCCGGTCGGATCCACATGGGAGTTATATGTCCCCTCTTCTCTCGGATACGGGAATGCCGGTTCCGGACCGATACCACCCGGATCGACGCTGATCTTCCAGGTGGAATTGCTGGGGATTGTAAAGTAGGATTATTTCCGACTCCCTGCGATGATTATCGCGGGGGGAAGGATGATGGATTCGCGGAATCTATCGCCGTTCTAATTTTTTCCAAGAGTACATTCGAATCGTACGGTTTGGCGATCACATCGAAAATTCCGATTTCGTCGATGGCGGCCCGCTGTTCCGGTTCCAGAAATCCGGAAGCGAGGATTGCTTTGATCGACGGTTGCTGAACCTTGATCGTTTTCATGACTTGAATGCCGTCAATCAACGGCAAACCGACATCTGAAATCACGAGCGCAATTTTTTCCTTGTTCGCCGTAAACATCTCCACACCTTCCTTGCCGTTAAACGCCTGCAGCACGGTATATCCGTTGTCTTCCAGAACGATCTTCAATAATTCGGACAAAGAGACTTCGTCTTCGATGATCAGAATGGTCTCCGTCCCTCTTGTTGAAACAGGAGTGTTGTGCGCCGGAGCTTCCGGCGAAGTGACCTCACCTTCCACCACAGGAAAATAAAGAGAGAATGTGGAACCGACGTTCGGCGTACTTTCCACATCGATGACGCCGCGGTGCGATTGCACCGCACCATAGACCACGGAGAGTCCTAATCCGGTCCCTTTTCCCAACTCTTTGGTGGTAAAAAACGGATCGAAAATCCGCTGCAGCGTCGATTTATCCATTCCCATTCCCG
>CAZRWF010000150.1:0-4110 GCA_964603685.1 uncultured Chitinophagaceae bacterium | reverse complement strand
AGAAGATCGACAGCATCGGCAACCTCGCCGGCGGCATCGCGCACGACTTCAACAATATCCTCACCTCCGTTCTCGGCGCCTCCTCCATCATGCGGCGGCGGCTTTCGCCGAAGAATAAACATTATCCCTTCGTCGAGATCATCGAAACGGCCGCCACCCGCGGGAAATCGCTGACGAATCAGCTGCTCACTTTCGCCCGGAGAACGCCGGTGGAATTTCATCCGGTGAACTTGCACGAGATTATCGAGGAAACACTGCGCATGTTCGAACCGACGGTGAAACCGTTTATCGACGTGCGGAGGATCTATTCCACAACCCCGGCCATCGTCAACGGCGATGAAGGACAGATCCAGCAGGCATTTCTCAATATTTTCATCAACGCCCGGGATGCAATGCCGAACGGCGGTACCGTCACGGTCGAATCGGTGGTGGATCATACCGTCGACAAAACGGTAACGGTAACGGTGACCGACAACGGCATCGGGATGTCGCGCAGCGTACAACAGCAGATTTTCGTGCCGTTTTTCTCCACCAAAGAGCAGGGAAAAGGGACCGGCCTCGGGTTATCGGTGGTCTACGGCGTGATCAAATCGCATAACGGTTCGATCACCTTCACGAGCGAGGAAAAAAAGGGGACCGCCTTCGTCCTCACCTTCCCGCTTATCACCGAGGTCCCGGCGAGCGTCTACCATCCGCCGGCAAAAGGAGTCCTGTACGGCACCGAATCGGTCCTGGTGGTGGACGATGAAGATTTCGTCCGGCTGACGCTCAGCACCATGTTGACCGATCTCGGCTATCAGGTCACCGTGGCCGCCGGCGGCAAAGAGGCGATCGCAATTCTCTCCCGCCGGAAAAAATTCCATCTTATCCTTCTCGACTTGAACATGCCGCAGGTGAGCGGTCAAAAAGTGTATCAGAAGGTTCGCGCGCTCAAGCTGCGGTCCAAAGTGATCATCTCCAGCGGGTACAGCGATGCCATCATCAAAGAGAGTACGTTTATGAAAGATATCGACGGTTTTCTCCAGAAACCGTACAAGATCGAAGATCTCTCGCGCAAAGTCCGCGAAGTGCTGGACCGTCCGACCCGGCCGGTTGCTTGAAGCGCGGCCGTTTTTTTTCTATCTTACACCGTTCGCCGGACAACGACGGACCATTCTCCCGACAGTTAATTACCTCCGCATGAATACTTTTTCCAACGAACTCCGAAAAGAACGCGAAGCAAAGAACATCACCCTTGCCGATATCGCCCGGACGACCCGCATCAGCATCAAATATCTGCAGGCGATCGATCAGGGGACCTTCGATATTTTGCCGCAGACCTATATTCGAGCGTTTATCAAAGCGTACGCCGAAGCGATCGGTTTAAATCCCGCCGATGTGCTCGTGAAATACGACATCCACAGCACGCCGGAACATAAGGAAGAGACGTACGCAACAAAAGACAAAGGGAACTTCCATCTTCGGCCCGAACTGACGGATGAAGAGCTCAAAAACGACAAAAAATTCCGGGCGGGCATCGCTCTCTCCGTCTTCGCCGCCGTTTTATTTTTCGTCGCCTTGTACCTGTGGAACAATGTTGAGACGATCGCTCCGTCGCAGTCGGTGAAAGAAACGGCATTCCAGGACGTGGTGAAGGAACAAGAGGATCTCCGTCCGGCACCGCCGGCCGTCGATACGGTCGATTCGCTCCGCGCCGGCGTACCGGCATCGCCCGCGGTTGATTCGTTGGTGCTCCGTTTTGTCTCCACCGATTCGGTCTGGATCACCATCATCCGAGATTCGCTCCCCCCGCGCAGCGGTTACATGTTGAAAGGGCGTTACCGGACCTACGTGGCGAAAAAAGGATTTTCCGTTTCATTGAGCGACGGCGGCGCCATGCGGGTGTTCCTCAACGGAAAAGAACTTCCTCCGCTCGGTCCGAAAGGACGGCGGGTCCGCAACGTCTCCATCACGGCAGAGAACTTATAGCACCATGAACATCCCGTCTTCCGTCCGTCAATCGGTCGAAAAACTCCGTGTGACACTCCGGAAACACGATTACCGATATTACGTCCTCTCGCAGCCCTCCGTTTCCGATTTTGAATACGACCGGCTGATGAACGAACTGATCGCGCTGGAGAAACAATATCCCGCGCTGGTCACGCCGGATTCTCCTTCCCAGCGCGTCGGCGGCGAACCGACGAAGGACTTTCCGACGGTGACGCACGACGTGCCGATGCTCTCCCTCTCCAATACCTACAGCGAAGAAGAACTGTTGGACTTCGACCGCCGGGTGCGCGAACTTCTCGGAGATCAGAAATACCGGTTTGTGGCGGAATTGAAGATCGACGGCGTGGCGATCAGTCTCCACTATAAGGACGGACTGTTTGTCCGCGGCGCGACGCGCGGGGACGGTACGCAGGGGGACGAGATCACCGCCAACTTAAAGACGATCCGCTCCATTCCGCTGCGGGCGGAATCGGGCAAGGGGCTCCCGAAAAATTTCGAGGTGCGCGGCGAGATCTTCATGATGAAAAAAGATTTCGAAGCGATGAACAAAAAGCAGGAAGAGCTGGGAGAACGGACGTTCGCTAATGCCCGCAACACCACCTCCGGCACCTTAAAGCAGCAGGATCCCCGCATCGTGGCAACACGGAAACTGCAGATGTTCTCCTATTTCCTCCGCACCGCGGACGTGACGCTGAAAAGCCATTCGGAGAACCTGAAACTTCTCCGCCAACTCGGATTTTCGGTGAACGAACACGCCCGCGTTTGCGCGACGATTGCGGACGTGAAAAAATATTGCGACCTCTGGAGCACCAAACGTTCCTCCCTGCCGTTCGATATCGACGGAATCGTCATTAAAGTCGATGCGCTGGTGCAGCAGCAGGAACTCGGCGCCGTTGCCAAATCCCCCCGCTGGGCCATCGCGTATAAATATCCGGCGCAGCAGATGGAAACGAAATTGAAGAGCATCACGATGCAGGTCGGGCGCGTCGGGACGATCACGCCCGTGGCGGAACTGGAACCGGTTGTCGTCGGCGGCAGCACCGTCAGCCGCGCCACGCTCCATAACGAGGATTACATTCGCGAACTCGATATCCGCGTGGGGGACACCGTCACGGTGGAAAAAGGGGGAGATGTCATTCCGAAGGTATCCGGCGTCAATCTGAAAAAACGCCCCTCCTCCTCTACACCTTTTACGTTTCCATCGAAATGTCCCGAATGCGGCACTAAAATTTTCCGGCCGGAGGGAGAAGCGGCGTACTATTGCGACAATTTCGAATGCCCGGCACAAGTGCGCGGACGAATTGAACATTTCGCCTCACGGCGCGCCATGAATATCGAAGGACTCGGGGAAGCGGTGATCGATCTGCTGGTGACCGAAGGTCTCGTACACAACATCGCGGACATTTATACTTTAAAAAAGGCAGATGTCGCCGCGTTGGAACGTATGGGGGAAAAAAGCGCGCAGAATCTGCTCGACGGCATCGCGGCAAGCACTCAACTCCCCTTCCATCGGGTGTTGTTCGGACTCGGCATCCGGTTTGTGGGCGAAGGGGTGGCGAAATTACTGGCGGACCATTTTACTTCCATCGATGCTTTAAAAAATGCGTCAGAAGAGGATTTGGTGCAGGTGGAAGGAATCGGTCCGAGGATCGCCGAAAGTGTCGTCCGGTTTTTTAAGGATAAACACTCCCTCAAATTGACCGATCGTTTGGCCAAAGCAGGCGTGCAGATGCGGTCGGAAAAGAAAAAGGTCAAAGGAAATTCTGCCGTTACCGGAAAAACGTTCGTCCTTACCGGCGGACTCGCATCGTTGAGCCGCGACGAAGCGAAAGAGAAGATCGAAGCGCTCGGCGGAAAGTCATCCTCCGGTGTCAGCAAAAAGACCGACTATGTGATTGTCGGCAGCGACGCCGGATCGAAATTGCAGAAAGCAAAAGAGCTCGGCGTAAAGACGATCACCGAAGAAGAATTTTTGAAAATGATACGGTAGGACAGGCATTTCTGCCTGTCCTATTTAAGGCATTTGGCAACGCCATCACTTCGTAACTAGCCTGTACCGTCTCTCACATTACTCCCAACGTTCCGTCCCGATCGAAATTTCAGCGTATCGCCGAAGAGCAC
>CAZRWF010000149.1:0-4182 GCA_964603685.1 uncultured Chitinophagaceae bacterium | reverse complement strand
AGCGGGATCGAACCGCTGACCTCTACAATGCCATTGTAGCGCTCTCCCAGCTGAGCTAACGGCCCTGGGGAAAAATAATTACAATTTGTTTCGTTGCACTATTCAGTTTGAATCAGTAGCGCTCTCCCAGTCCTATTCAATTCTATCGGAGGATCCCTTAGGGACTGAGCTAACGGCCCTGAAAAGTACTGACGAACAACAGAACAAATATATGAAACAAATTGAACAAAGAAAATAAATTCTTTATACTCATCGTAAATATTCAGGGGAACGGTGTTCCGATTGTATTCCACATATGGCGGAAAAATGCGGCGGCAGAAACACGCGGTGATGTTCGAACTCCACATCCGGCGTGAGGCGAGAATCAAATATATCGCCGATGAAGCGCTCTTCGAATCGACCGGCAATGTCGTTTTCCCGAACTTCCGCGCTGTGCGCGAATTGGCACATGCCATCAACGTTACCCGCGGCACCGCCGGCGATCCGGCCAACGAAATCCGCGCCGGATACCTGAACGCCGCCGGACTGCTGGATGAGATCGGACATTTCCTCATCCGGTTGTATGACGAAGAGGAGAATCCGGGTGTGCTGGACCGGGCCTACCGCGCCGCTGAACGCGCACTCGGAAAAAAAGAACTCGAATCGATCCTCCTCGCCTTTCTGGAAGAATTCCCGCCGAAAGCGGTCTACAAACTGCAGCAGACAACGGCGGAATATTTCGCCGCCTCCACGAACGGACGCCCGCATGCGGTGATCGCGCTGGAAGAACTGGTGATGATGTTCCTCAGCAATCAGAATCCCGCCGCCGTACGTCTGAAAGAACTGTTCGACGATTCCCGGCTCTCCGAGCGGACGCGCTACAACGATCTGATCACCACACTGGAAAAATTTTTCGCCGCGGAAAAACCGTTCGGTCCGGACGAACAGCCGCTGCTGACCGCCTTAAAAAAACCGATGACCGAATTTCCCGACAGTCTCGAAGCGCAGCTCGGCTATTGGAAAAACCGGTGGGGGATTAAACTCTCCGCGAAGTTTGTGGACCGGATCCACAGCAGTTTCACCTTCTCCAAAGAAGAAGAACAGTTCGTCTGGAACGCCCACAATCCTTTCTGGGGAACGCCGATCCGCGAAACGCTGGTGCCGGAGTTCGGATCGATGCGGCATTTGAGTCCCGAAGAACGCCGCGAACTGGTGCGGAAAGGATTGGTGAAGCCGGAAGATTACATCTATGCGGAGCCGGAACAATTTACGCCGGACACCGAGTGGATGCCGAACGTCGTCCTGATCGCCAAAAACACCTACGTGTGGCTCGACCAGCTTTCCAAAAAATACAAACGGGAGATCAAACGGCTCGATCAGATTCCGGATGAGGAGCTCGATCAGCTTTCCCGCTGGCACTTTACCTCGTTGTGGCTCATCGGCGTCTGGGAACGGAGCTCCGCTTCCAAACGGATCAAACAGATCACCGGAAATCTGGACGCGGTCTCTTCCGCCTATTCGTTGTATGATTACGAAATCGCGCGTGACCTCGGAGGGGAAGAGGCGTTCCGCCATTTGGACCATCGCTGCCGGCAGCGGGGAATTCGCCTCGCCGGGGATATGGTGCCGAACCACATGGGAATTTTTTCGAAGTGGGTGATCGAACATCCCGAATATTTTGTCCAGTCGGACCGTCCGCCGTACCCGAACTACCGCTTCACCGGAGAAAATCTTTCCGAAGATCCGTCGATCGAACTCCGGATCGAGGATGGATACTGGAGCCGGAGCGATGCAGCGGTGGTGTTTCAGCGGATCGACCGGCGGAGCGGCGACATCCGGTACATTTATCACGGCATCGTCGGGACGAGCATGCCGTGGAACGACACGGCGCAGATGAATCTGCTTCTCCGCGACGTGCGTGAAGCGGTGATTCAGAATATTTTTCACGTGGCGCGGAAATTTTCGGTGATCCGATTCGACGCGGCGATGACCCTGGCGAAAAAACATTTTCAGCGGCTCTGGTATCCCATGCCGGGAACTTCCGGCGTCCCTTCGCGGCAGGATCACAGTCTCACCCGTTCCGAATTTGACGCACTTTTCCCGAACGAATTCTGGCGCGAAGTGGTGGACCGGTTTACCGCAGAGATGCCGCAGACACTCCTGCTCGCGGAGGCGTTCTGGTTGATGGAAGGATATTTCGTCCGTACGCTCGGCATGCACCGCGTCTATAATAGTGCATTCATGCACATGTTGATGAAAGAGGAGAACGAGAAATTCCGCGCGATGATCAAAAATACGATCGAGTTTAATCCGGAAATTCTGAAACGGTACGTCAATTTTATGAGCAATCCGGACGAGCAGACGGCGGTGGAGCAGTTCGGGAAAGAGGATAAATATTTCGGCGTGGCGACGCTGATGGTGACGCTGCCCGGACTGCCGATGTTTGCGCACGGACAGATGGAAGGATTCACCGAAAAGTACGGCATGGAATATCAACGGGCGTATTACAACGAAACGCCGGACGAGTGGCTCATCCGCCGGCACGAGCAGGAGATTTTCCCCCTCACGCAGAAGCGGTATCTGTTCAGCCAGGTGCACGATTTTGAGTTTTACGATTTTCTCGACACCCGCGGCAGCGTAAACCAGAATGTGATCGCCTATTCGAATCGCGCCGGGGAAGAACGGGCGGTGGTCTTCTTCCACAATACGTTTGCGGAATGTTCCGGCACGATCAAATATTCGCTCCAAAAATCGGCCGGCGCCGAAGGAAATCTCCGCTCCGTCTCCGTGGCGCAGTCGTTCGGACTCCACTATTCTCCCGATGTTTATTACCGGTTTAAGGAGCGGAGTTCCAATCTCGAATATCTCCGCTCCGGCAAAGATCTGTACGAAAACGGCATCACCGTCCACCTGCGCGCCTTTGAATACAAAGTGTTTATGGATTTCCGGGAGATGCACGATACGGACGGGAATCTTCGCCGCATTGCCGGTCAGCTCGCCGGGAACGGGACGCGGGACCTGAATCAGCTGCTGCAAAAAATGAAACTGCACCCTCTGCATCGGGCGATGATCGGATCATTCCCGCCGAATGAGGAGAAGGTGCGGAACGAGCGCTACCGGGAATTTCTCCACGAATTGCAAAAACTCACCGCGTCCACCGCCGATACGGCGATGATGTTTAATGCGTTTATCGACCGGAATGCCCGTCTTTCGGATTTGCTCACGGATGCGGTTCTTCCCGCACCCAAACGGTCCCGCGCAGCGAAAAAACCGGCCGATGTTCCTCTCCATTTTGCGACGATCGCCCCGTTGGCGGCGCTCTGTTTGGATCTGCACGCGATATCAACCGGAAGCAACGGAGCGGAGCCGAAGGGGGATCTGTTTCACCGGTTCCAGCTTTCCGAAGTGTTTCAGGAGATCTGCACGGCGCAGTTGATCGACCGGAACGAAGCGGGGAATGTCGTTTCCCTGGTGAAAAATCTTTTCCGGCATCACGCGGCGATTGCGGACGAAGCGGTGCCGGTGGAGCAGCTGGTGGAGATGGCGGTGAATGACTTCGATACGGCGAGTTTCCTGGGAGTGAATCAGCACAATAGTGTGTGGTATTTACACAAGGAGCAGCTCGATCTGTTTATCCATTGTTCGCTTCTATTGCGGTTTTGGTGGCGCGGCAAGAGCGACGGGGTGCAAGGGGATGACACGCAAATCCTGCTGCGGAACTTCCGGGAGAGGGCGGAGCGATCCGGTTATGTGGTGGAGCGGCTGAAGGAGATTTTGGCGGAGCCGGTGGCGGTAAAAAAAGTCGCAAAAAAAATTACGAAGAAGGGAAACAGGAAGAAAAAATCGTCCGCACCTCGGACGAAGAACCGCCGCACGGCGGCCGGGAGCACGAAGCGCGGTACGACCAAACGTGTGAAGAATGTCACAAAAAAGAGAAAGAAGCGGGGGGCTCGTTGATTTTTAGAATATTCTAATTATATTGTGAGTGACCTTTGCAATACTTCTTCCCCTGAGTGTTGCAAACTACAGGTCGAGCCAGACGGACCCCCCAACGTCTGGCTTTTTTATTTTAAAACGATTGCCACAGATTTCACAGATAATAATGTCACACAAAATCACATAACTACGTCATTCCCGCGTCCCGAAGGTCCGAAGGACTCCTTCGGAGGATCCCTTTGGGAAAAGCGGGAATCCACTTGCGCA
>CAZRWF010000148.1:0-4208 GCA_964603685.1 uncultured Chitinophagaceae bacterium | reverse complement strand
CGAACGAAAAGCTGAAGGATGTTATCGCGATCGCCGGAGGAATGCTGTTCGACACATACTTTAACCGCGTCCATGTCGAAAGGATCATTCCGTTTGACCAGCGTTCGGCATATCAAAAGAACGTGCTGGATATCGACATACGGTTTCCGTCCATCGACGATTTGGTGAAAAGTACCTTCGAATTGCAGGATGGCGATGTGGTCGCATTTTTCAAGATCAACGACTTCGTTCAAAATCGCGTGATGATCAACGGAAACGTTAAGAAGCCCGGTATTTACGAATTGGTGGACGGAATGCGGGTGAAGGATTTGATCGTCAAATCGGACAGTTTAATGGGGGCGACATTTTCCAAAGGATTTATCTTCCGGTATCGGCCTGATCAGCGCCGCGAAATTATTCCGTTTGATCCCAACAAAGCTTTTGATGAAGATCCCGCGCACAATTATTATTTGGAAAACGAGGATGAAGTGGTCGTGTATAAGTCCGTTGCTTTCAAACCGCAGCGGTATGTGGATATTGCGGGAGAGGTGCGTCGACCGGGCCGTTACCCTCGCGATGAAAATATGACGATCTCGGATCTGATCGTTCTCGCCGGAGGTTTTACCGAAAACGCTTTTACCGATTCCATTGAAGTCTCCCGACTCGATACGATGGAAATTAAAGATTTTATGATTTCCAAAAAGCTGAAAATTTCGAGGAATTATTGGCAGGAGATCGACGGATTGGCGACACATCTCGAGGACCTCGACTTTGTTTTTGTTGCCCGCGATCCGAAGATCTCCGACGTACGATTGATTACCATCGGCGGACTCGTAAAATATCCCGGCGTATATCCGCTGTCCTTCGGGGGCGAACGGATCGCCGACATCATTGACCGTGCCGGCGGTTTGTTGGACATGGCCTACCTGGAAGGATCAACGTATATTCGCAAAGGGCGGGGCGCCGGAAAAATTCCGATCGATATCAAACGGGCCTACGAAGACCGCAGTTCCACTGACAACGTTCTGGTGAACGGCGGCGACGAGATCGCCATTTCCTGGAAAGATGATGTTGTCTATCTGAAAGGTGAATTTTATGTGCCGCTTCCGGTCTTATACAAAGAGGGTGCGTCGCTCTCCTATTATGTTTCGCAAGGGGGCGGATTTACGGAAGAGGCATTGGATGATGCGGTAGCGGTGTATCTGCCCTCCGGGAAAAAATGGGAGCCCTCCTGGTGCTTCCTTCCGGATCCGGAGATCCTTCCCGGAAGTACGATTATCGCGCCGCGCAAGACCGACAAACAAGACACGACGTTTCCGTATATTCGGGATATCGTCACGATCCTCGCGAGCCTGGCTGCCATCACCGTTTCGGTCGTATCCATTTCCAAATAACAACATCATGCCGACAGAAGAGAATACCGCCGACTCCTCCGCAACGTTCACATTCGATCCGTGGGGACTGCTCGCCGTATTGTGGAAAAAAAAGACCCGCATCGCCCTGTTGATTGTTGCCGCCGCCGTGATCAGCATTATCGTCAGTCTGTTATTGCCGAAAAGTTATTTGGCGGCTACGGTTATTCTGCCGGAAACGGATAAGGGAAAACTTTCCGCGATGGGCGGGTTATCGGATCTTGCATCGCTGGCCGGTGTCAACGTCGGGAGCGACGGGTCCCTCGTGAAACTGTATCCCACCATCATTCGCAGCGAAGCGGTATTAAAAAACGTCATCACCAAAAAGTATTCCACGTTGGAATACGACCAGCCGGTCGACCTGATGGAATATTGGAAGGTGAACGGTATCACGGCCGAAGAAAAGTTCGAGAGTGCATTAAAAGCGCTCCGGGATCAATTGATGATCCTCACCGACAACAAAACGTCCGTGATCACGATGACGATTTCCTCGCCGGAGCCGCAGTTGTCGGCGGATATTCTGAACGAAATTTCGTCCGGCCTCGATCTCTTTATCCGAAATAAACGGACGACCAGTGCCGGCGAACAGCGAAAATTCATTGAAGGACGGCTCGTGGAGGTCAAAAGCGATCTGACCGCAGCGGAAAATACCTTAAAGGAGTTTCGTGAAAAGAACCGGCAGGTCGTTTCCCCTCAATTGCTGTTGGAGCAAGAGCGGCTCATTCGCGACGTTCAGATCAATGCGACCTTGTACACGGAACTCCGGAAGCAACATGAGTTGGTGAAGATCGAAGAGGTGAAAAACATACCGGTGATCAACATTATGGATCCGGCCCGCCCGCCGGCACGCAAAGACAAACCGAAAAGAGCCGTCATCGTCATCCTCTCCACCGCGGCGGCGGCGATTGCAGTGTTCGGATATTTTTCGATGCATTTTATGTTCGGCAACATTCTCCGTCAGCAATTCCAGTTCGTCAAAAGGATCATTCAACACGGTGACGTGCGGTAATCCAACCCCCTGCCGGCGGTGGAAGAATCACACCCGAAAATCGGAGTGCCTCGTGCCGTTCACTTCCCCTTTTTCGTTCTGTTTGGCCGATCGCGGTACGGCGGGTCCTTCTTTTGACCGAAAAAACAAAATTCCCTCGCGAATGCTCGGCACGGTCGTAGGCCAAAATATTCTGTGACTTGAGTTACATCTTCCACCCTTCGAAATTCCCTTTTTTGTAAATCCCGCCAATTTTTACTATATTCAACGACGTTTGAGGGCCCTTAGCTCAGTTGGTTAGAGCAGCTGACTCATAATCAGCGGGTCGCTGGTTCAAGTCCGGCAGGGCCCACTGGAGTATGCGTTGTAACGCGGGGGCTGCGATTTTACGTATGAAACTCTTTCTTTTATTGACGTGGTGCCGTACATAGTTGGATATGAATTTTCCGATCAATGGAACCGTCCACGATGATCAGGTAAAAAGGGCTGCCGCCGGTGCGGTGGCCTTCTGTTCTTCAAAGACAAGAGTATATGCCGACAATCAGCTTCGAATCCCAGTGACATTCTCCGCCGCCGGTGCTTTTCTCCGGAAGAACGGCCGAGGATTTTCTCCACGGTATTTTTCCGAGGGAGATCACCCCGGTGATCCTCACCCGAATCGTTACCCATTCTTCTTTCAGGTAGTGCAACCAAGTGTCCCGCGAGCCGCGAATACCGTTGCGATGATCGGATGATTCGGCATTTCGACAGTGCCGATGAACGCTGCCGCACTTTTACTCTCTGTCGAACCAACATGACGAAGAAAAATGAAGAATACATTGCTCTCAAAAATTGAAAAGAAAGATCTCACCGTCGGTGTGGTCGGATTGGGATATGTCGGTTTACCCCTGCTCTTATGCTATGTGGAGCGCGGTTTCCGGGGCATCGGATTCGACATCGATGCCCAAAAAACAACGATGCTTGCGGAAAAACGGTCCTATATAAAGCATATCGCGGGTGACCGGATCCGTTCGGCCGTTGACACCGGACTCTTGTCGGCGACGACCGATTTTTCCCGGATCGCGGAATGTGATGCCGTTTTGATTGCGGTGCCGACTCCGCTGAACAAAAACCGGGAACCGGACATGGAGTTTATTGTCTCGACGTGCGAAACACTCTACCCGAATCTGAAAAAAGGGCAGCTGATCGTTCTGGAATCGACCACATATCCCGGAACAACCGTCGAAGTGCTGATTCCGATCCTCGAAAAAAGCGGTTTAAAAGCGGATCGGGATTTTTTTGTCGCCTTTTCTCCCGAACGGGAAGATCCGAACAACCCCGATTACCGGACGGAAACAATTCCGAAAGTGGTCGGCGGTATTTCGCCGGACAGCCTCGAAGTAGCGGACAAACTGTACGGACAGATCGTGGCAAAAACGGTCCCGGTCTCGTCCACACAAGTGGCGGAAGCGACGAAGCTGGTGGAAAATATTTTCCGCGCGGTCAATATCGCACTGGTCAACGAGTTGAAAGTCACCTTCATGAAGATGGGAATCGACGTGTGGGAGGTAATCGACGCCGCAAAAACGAAACCGTTCGGTTATATGCCGTTTTATCCGGGGCCGGGCCTCGGCGGTCACTGCATCCCCATCGATCCGTTTTATCTCACCTGGAAAGCGCGCGAATACGGCGTGACGACAAAATTCATCGAGCTGGCCGGTGAAATCAACACGGCGATGCCCGATTTTGTGATCCATCGGGTGATGGAGGTGCTGAATGAATTCGGCAAGTCACTCAAAGGATCAAAAATTCTTGTGCTGGGACTGGCATATAAAGCGAACGTGGACGAT
>CAZRWF010000147.1:0-4405 GCA_964603685.1 uncultured Chitinophagaceae bacterium | reverse complement strand
CCGCCAATTTTCCCGTCGTGCAGATCATCGCGCCGATGTCTTCGCCGGCATACGGTGCGGCGGTGATGGGAGCGGAGAAAAAACGTTAAGGAACTTTCCGCAGGACGATTTTCTCCCGATCGATCTTCACCAGCTCCGCACAAAAACTCCGGTACGCTTCATACTGTCCCCCTTCAATTTCCCGTTGAGAGAAATCGAGCGATCGATGATAGACGAGTACACTGTCACCGATCGAAACGACCGAAGAAGTGAACGTTGCAAACGGCGTGTTCACGATTCGCGCTTGCGGCACGGATTCCGGGGCAAATCCTTTCGGAACGACGAAGACCGTCGAATCGGTCGAATGGAATGGATATCGGAACCGGACCGGTGAAACCCGCCGGTCTTTTTTCGGCGGAACGTACTTCCATTGTGCAAAAAGATTCGGATTAAAAAACAGCCGCGTGCCCGATACGGTCCCGATTTTTTTTAACGCCGCCGAGAGATCGATGCGGATCTCCGGCCGGCGATCCTCGAGTCCGTGAATATTGAGCGAAGCGAGATGGATGTTCGGGATGTCGATTTTTTCTAATACCCATCGCTCCCGCTCTTCCGGTGTGGACTGGAGGAGCGCGTTCTGCACCGAGACTAATTCGTTTCCGGTCGTTCGCGTGGAAACCACCGCATTCGCATCACCGTTATGAATCAGGTCGATGCGTGCCGTCCGGATCGTTCGATTGGATAACGAACCGCCGGAAGGGGTGCGAACAACGACCCCACCGTTCCGGTCGATCAGCAGTGCCGGCCGGTCTTCGATATTATACGTAAGCATTCCGAACGGGAGCGATTGGCTGGTGCATTCGAGCCAGAGGGAGTCCTTTCCGTTCGGAACGCACACGATCATATGATTAAATTGGTTGCTGGGAAATTCCGTAATCATCGGCGTCCGTTGTGTTCCGCTGTTGATCAAAACGGGATAGGAGGGAATCGACACGGCATCCAACAATGCTTGCATATAGTTCGACAATGCCTTGCAATCGCCGTAACCGCGTTGATGCACGTACATTGCATCGTACGGCTGCCAACCGCCGATGCCGAGTTGAATGCTGACATACCGCGTCTTTTTTTGTAGAAATTCATACAAGCGATTCACTTTTTCGGCGGTGGTAGCGGCGGAGGAGACGAGTGCCGCCGCCTCTTTTTTTACCTCTTCGGTAAGAATATTTTTCCCTTTGATTAATCGGCCGTACCATTCGCCGAATGATCTCCAGTCTTCCATCGAACCGTGATATCCTTCGATCGAAAATTCCTTCGGTGCGATCCGGACGATGTGCGTGACATCGAGCATATCCTCGGAGAACGATTCTTCGTCCAGCGGCGGAAGGTTCGACGCGCTCCACCGGTACGTCGTACGGCCGCCCACAGCCGTAATGACCGGCGGGATCGAATCGATGTTCGACCAATACCGGAGTTGTTCTTTTCCGGGGACAATCACCGTCAAATCCGTCTTTTGGACCGGAAGGAAATTGTATTGCGACTTCCAAACGGGCCAGCCGAACGAGCCGTGGAGAGCGATGGTGTATGAAAAATGGACGGTATACGGATACTGTTCATGATACAACGTGATGTGTTTGATCCGACCGTCTTCATGCAGAGAATATCCGCTGGACGCACTATAATCCTTTACATCGATATCCTCATCCAATTCCCGGATCTCTTCTCCTTCCGCGTCGAAGAGTGCACCTTCGATATCGGATAACGTGCGGAATCGGTCGTAGTATAACACGAATTCCGCCTCCGACCGCTGTGATGCTTCGAAAATGGTGACGGTATACTGCACCCGTTGCTCACTCCTGCCGTTTGCACCAACGGTGAAGTGAATGGAGTGATCGCGGATGACGGCGGGTGACGGAAGCAATTCCTCCGGAATGTTGCGGACGGAGAATTTTTCCGAACACAATGCTGCCGGCAACAGAGAACACCAGAGCGCCAATGAGACTATCGGTCTGCCGCGTTCCATCTCTTATTTCCTCTTTTTGGCGGGTGCCGGTTTTTTGGGGGGCTCCGGAGCGGGAACAGGAGGTTCGGGTGCGGGAGCCGGTTTCTTTTGCAACACAATCTGTTCGGATTCCGATTGGATCATGGTTGCATACAGTTCGCGCAATTGAGCGTAATATTGCGGAGCGATCTCCCGGCTGAGGATCTCCAGTTTCGAGATCAACTGCAGACGATTTCCGTCAAGGGCTGCCGATCGAGAGTAGATCACATCGCGATTGAGCGCAAAACGTTTGTTGGCGACCGTTTCTTTCACTTCGAAGGAATCCGGCAGCGTGATATTCACAACGGTCAAATATTCCCGCGGGTAATTGTAGTCCACCGGAAATTTTCGCGTCGGTGATTTAAACGGATTGTCGCTCAACCTGCTGATGATATGCGGATTTAGATAGATCATTTCGCCGCTGGTCTGTGCGTAGTGGTCGGACGAAACCCATGCTTTCACCACCACGGGCTTGTTCAACGAATCGTGATTCTCGACCGCCGACGAATCGAGCGTTATGCCGGCGGCGTTGAGAGAGAACAACGACGTGAGCACCTCCGGCGTTTTCCGTTCTTTAAGATCGGAACGGACGGAAAGATTGGCATAATCCCGGAAAGTTCCTTCGATCGTGCCGATAATTGCACCGTTACCGGAAAGTTGTATGGTGGCGAGTGAAGAGTGTGCACTTTTGATCGGTGTCGATAGTGTGACCCATTCCACTTTGTCCTTTTGGACGATCAACGCCCGAACTCCCAGCAGCCGTGCGGGCAAAAGATCGTACGGACGATTCGGATCCGTCGCATCGAGATAATAGTGCCGACCGCCGATGGTTGCCCGAACGAGTCCGTAGTTGAATTGGCGTGCCAGCGGATATACTTCCTGCACGGCACCGTTACTTCGTGTACTGGCGATCACCGGATCCGCGGTCACCCCCGCTGCCCGCAGCATCGCGAGCATCGTGTAGTTGATCTCCGCAGCACTCCCCTTTTTCGTCTTCAATACTTCGCTGAGATTCTGATCCGGATACATGGCGTTGGTGCGGGTCCACACCAACGATGAAGAGACCCATTGATAAATCGCTTTCATCCGTTCCAGAGGGGTTGCCGTGTTCCGTGTGGCGAGGGCGGTTGCCTCTTCGACGGCACCGGAGATCCGGATCATTTGACCATAATATGGAGAATCGTATAAGTCGTTCACCAACGACTCCCACGTTTTCAATACGTATTGAACACCCCCTGTGTTGAGCGCATACGCCGCCAGTTGAAGATCGACTTGGCTGACATAATCGTTTAACGTGGTGATATACGGTTCGTTGCGGAGGGCAGGGATGTCCTTCATCGCCCACCGCCAGAAATAACTGTTCAGGATCTTCTGACCGAAATACGAAGCGACATCGCCCGAATACACCTGACGGAACTCCGATTTGTCGTTGACGGCAAACCGTTCATATCCTCTCGTGAGCGCTGTGAAGGATATTTGGGAGGGATGCAACAATCGATATTCGCTCCACAAGACCGGCTCCCTGTCCTGAAACTCCCATCCGCGGACACTGCCGAAACGTTTTGAAATAATGGTATAGCGGACCTCGATGATACAACCCGGCTGCAGATTGGGGAGAGTGAATTTATATCGCGTTTGGTCTATTGCCAGTTTTTCTTCGAAAATATCGTCTTCATCGAGTTCAAATTCTTTGACGGCACCGATGCTGTCGATCACGTACGTGATCCCTTCGATATCGTCAATTTCTTCGCCATCCTTTTTCTCGGTATAGAGAGTGATTGAATGAGTCCCCCAATCGAATCCGTTTTGATTCAATATCTTAACGCGCAAATGGCGCTTATATTCCAATTGAAAATCGTTCCTCAACCGGGTCTCTCCAAAATCGCAAAGAACCACCGCGGCGGCATTGGTGTCTGCCGGAAACGACCGCAAAGCAATGTCTTGTGGAGTGAGGGTGCCCCATTCGATCGGCGGCGGGGGGATGTCTTGTGCAGGTAAAAAGGTAATAGTAAAAAACGGTATGGCCAGTCGCAGGATAACAGAAAAACGGTGCATGGGGTCACCTCGTGGATTTTTTTTGTATATTTTGCGTGTCGGTGGATTCGCCGACAGGAAAAGAGTATTTATATTTTTGCACAATAGCAATGGAAAATGGGATGAAGAAACGACACAGCGGTCTTCCAATAACAATCATGATATGTATTTTTTTCTTTGCCGGATGCAGGGCGGGTTCGATCGACCGGCCGCCGGCTGTGCCCGCGGAATCGATGGAGGCGCCGCGTACGGTGGATGTGCAGGTGGATGATGTGTCGCTGTCGTTGAAAAATATGTCTCTCCGGGAAAAAGCCGCTCAGCTCTTCATCATTTGGATGAGCAACCGGTACATGC
>CAZRWF010000146.1:0-4414 GCA_964603685.1 uncultured Chitinophagaceae bacterium | reverse complement strand
ATCCCATTTTTTGCGCCTTTCCACCTTTGCGGCCTGCCCCTTCGGGGCTTTGCGTGTGATGGTTTTTCACCGCGGAGGTCGCCGAGAGCGCAGAGAATAACGAAGGTGACTGTCACCCCTTAGGTGCCGGCCACCTTTTACTACTCTGTGAATCTGTGGTGAAAATCCTACGGACTTAAAATTCTCTCTTTGAAGTAAAGTTGAAAGCGGAAATTTTTGACTTCGAACGACTGTACCCGTTCGAACAGGCGGATATCGGCCGAGGCGATGTATTCTACCGGACCGTAAATTTTGGAAGAGTCAACGATCACAAACGGCATGCCGACATAGGCCGGACGATTGTTCTTATCCATCGGCACGAACGGGATCCGGAACCGCGCCGTGTCTTTCGGCGGCAGGGCGACCGTTCCGCGGAATACCGAAGGACTCCGTAAACTGCCGAGCGTAATCGGCACAACAATTACCGACGGATTCGGGCCGAATCCTTGAATCGTCAACCGGTCCCCGATATGCGCATCACCCTGCAGCAGATCGTCATACGTGTTGACCACATCGATATCGAGCGTTACCACCGTGTTGGAAACGTAATAATCCACGGCGGCATAATAAAAGACCGACACGGTATCCGCGGTGCGGACGGAGATCGAACCGGCAAGGACGTTTTGCGGAGTTTCATACGGCGGAAACAGTTCGTCGCACGATGCCAGAAACGCCGATCCGATCAGCACTCCGGCGAAGGAGAGTGTTTTTCGTAACGTGCGTTTCATAATTCCACTCCCGCGCCGATCCTGATGCGGCGGTACGGTTCGTATGCGGAGAGATCGCCCAATTCGCCGCCGATCCGCCCCGCCGAATCGACCCACTTCACGTTTTTGGTGTTCAACAGATTCCGCATATCGGCGTAGAGCGTAACATTGAGGAATGTATTTTCCGCCGTTGCGAACCGTCCTTTCCAGCTTACTTTAAGATTGATCAGACTAAACCCTTTCATCCGCGCATTGTTCGGTTCGAACACCTGTTCGGGATCGATCGGCGTAAATCCGTCCGACGACGGGAAGAAGGTGTACGGTCGGCCCGTCCGGAACAGCCAGGTCGCCGAGGCGGAAACATTCATCGGAAGCGTCAGCGACAGGACCGACTTCACCGTATGCCGCTGATCCCAGCTGAGCGGATACATCTGTGCGGGAACGGGGAGCCCCCACTGAAAATATTGCAATCCGCCGCGGGGGCTTTCGCTCACTCCTTCCGCGATCATATACGTGTACGAAACCGACCCGTTGACGGTCTCGCCCCGATCCATCACCGCCATCAGTTCCAGTCCGCTCGATTTCGCAAAGGGATTGTTCACGAACTCCGCAAATCCGTAATCGCCGGCGACCGAACTGTTCGTCGGGATGAAGGTTTTCACGTCGATCTGATTCATCGTCTCTTTATGAAAATAGGTGGACGAAAGAACGACGCCGTTCTCCAACGCAAACTTGATGCTCATTTCCCACGAGCGGGTATGTTCCGGCTTGAGGTCGGGATTCCCCACGAGAACGCCGGACCCTTTTTTCAAGCTGACGTTGTTCAGTCCCGAATATAAAAAATCGAAGAGCGGGAACTGGTAATAATGTCCGTAATTGATAAAAAGATACCCGTTCACGGCAAACGGTGCGGCGAATCCGATCCGCGGACTGAACAGATGTTTCACCGATGCCGGTACGGAGGTGACGATCCTCGTTTCGAACTGGGCGTTTTGATTTTGCACCCGTTCCGCCACGGGACGTTCGGCGCGCGGATCGAGGAATTCATACCGCAGGCCGAGATTCAGCAGCATCCCTTCCCTGCTCAATTCGATCTTATCCTGCAGATAGGCGCTTCCCATCCGGGGAAAATATCGGAAGTCGGTGCTGTAATTCAGCATCGGTTTGTTCACGAACGGTTTGCCAAAAATGTTCAGATACGGTTCGAACCGCACCACGTCCGAATAAATCTCCTGCAGATTCACCTCGGCGCCGAATTTGAACATGTGGTGTTCGTTCATACGCCAGGTAAGGTCGGCTTTCAGAAGATTATGAATCTGTTGACGTTCCGCCTGCCAGGCACGGTTGCCCGAAACGATATACCGCAGGAAAAAATCCCATTGATAGAGCGTCGTATCGACGGGGGTGCCGTTCCGTTCGCCGATGAAATTGTTCACGGTATACCGGCTGAGACTGGCGGTGTAATAAAAATTTTCGGCCGGCGTGTGCGAAACGATCAGCGCCAAGCGGTTCCCGTCTTCCTGACGGCGCGGAAGGCCGGGAAGATTGAAGCGCCAGGTATATTCGTAATCGTACCACTGTTTGTACGACGCGAGCAGCTGCAGCGACAACCGGAGCGAGGAGGAAAAAAGATAATCGAGCTTCCCGAATCCGTTGTACGCGGCGGAATGGGGCGATCCGTAAAATTTTTCCAGATCCTGCCACCATCGCGTGCCGGTGTGGAGTCCGTTGACGCTTGCAAAATAATAGACATCGCCGCCGGCGGGGCCGCTCGCGAAGAGGTCGATCTCGTTCCGGTGATCCGTTTGTTTCCCGCCGAAGAGATCGTCCTTATTCGCCCGTACGGCAAACGTGTGGAGATCATTTCCCCGTTTGGTGACGATGTTGATCACGCCGGAGAGCGCATTGCCGTACTCCGGATCGAATCCGCCGGTCTGCACCGACAGCTCCGCGATGGAACTTTGCGGCAGTTCGGTCCCCGCTCCTCCTTCGATCAGGTTCTGCACCGGAAGCCCGTCCACCAAATAGACCACTTCGGTCGTTTTGCCGCCGCGGATATTATTCTCCAGCGTTACACCGGGCTGCAAACCGATCACATCGCCGACGGTCGTCACCGGCAGAAGGTTGAAGGTCTCTTCGTTGCTGATATAGGTGGAGCCGGTAACATCTTTTTGGATCGGCGGACGCTGCGCGGTGACCTCCACCGTGCCGATCTCCACGGAGGTGGAGGCGAGGCGGACCGGGAGTTTGGTTTTCAGATCGGCAGTGATACGGACATTCCGGACGGTTATCGTTTGATATCCGATGTACGAAACGGTGACGTCGTACGCGCCGGCAGGAATATTATTGATCGAAAATCTTCCTTCGATATCGGTCACCGTGCCGATGTTCAACGCCGGAATAAAAACCGTTGCACCGATGAGGATCTCGTCGGTCTGTTTGTCCGTCACCGTCCCGTCCAGCGAGCCGGTAGTGCCGGCGTAGAGGAGAAGAAAAAACGATATTATCAAAAAAAGATATTTCATCGGGCAGTCAATGTCAGTCCCAGACGATAGAACAATCCGAACCGGCCGTGCGACGAGGCGGCGCCGTCGATGCGGATATCCGTTCCGCCGAGAGTTAGCAGCAGGCCCGCCCCGCCGGAGAATCCCGCTTCGTCGGCATTAAACACATATCCGCCGCGAAGAAAGAGGAGATCGTTCCAGCCGTATTCCGTTCCGATAATCGCACGTTCGCGCGTATCGGAATTTTGTATAAAATCGATCACGGTGAGGAAACGGTGTCCCGGCCGGCGTTCGTCGAACATTTCCAGCAGGTCGAACGATCCGGAAGCGCGAAACGAAAGCGGAATCGGGAAACGGAGCGTTTGCAGTTCGGCGCGGACCAGCGGTTCCGCAGGATCGGCCGGTGAGTACCGCACTTCGAGCGGTTTGCCGGTGAACCGCTGTTCAAATCCGAGATTCGCCAGCGAAAATCCGATGTTGAGACTTTTAAATCCGGTTTCATACCACATGCCGGCATCAAGCGCGACACCGTCCGTTGAGACGTCGTAGATCCGCTCCTGCAAATATTTCACCGTAGCGGCGAACGTCAGCTGCGCGGTGAGGCGGACGGAACCGGTGATGCCGACGGCGATATCGGAGACGTCGTACAATTGACCGGTCCCTTCCGGCGTTTCGATCGTCGTGATTTCAATGCCGCCGGAGGTGAGATACGATGTGTGGAATCCCAGATTCACCTGATCGGAGAGAGGAACGACCAGTCCGATAAAGTTGATGTCGGTCTGTTCCACCCACGAGGTGTGCTGCGTGCTGAGGGAAAGATGCGTGATGGTTCCGATCGATGCCGGATTGACCGGCAACGAGGAAAGATCGCCGGTGAGCGATCCGGAAGCGCCTCCCATTGCCGCGCCGCGCGCCGAAGTGATGATCTTTAAGAACTGCATTCCGGAGGAACCGGCATTGTTGAACTGCGCCGCCGCGGAGTGCAGAAGAGAAAGAGTTATGGTAATATAGAAGAGGAGCGTTTTCATCGCCCGACCACCACGGCAAACTTTTTGATGGTTTTGATACCGTTCGGTGCTTCAATGTACGCGTAGAAAAGCTGACTGGCAACCAGTTGCCCTCCTTCGGTCTGCAAGTCCCACACCGCGCGCGAGGAGCCGCGGT
>CAZRWF010000145.1:0-4480 GCA_964603685.1 uncultured Chitinophagaceae bacterium | reverse complement strand
GACGTGATCAACGGCCGGACGTATTATTATGTGATCGTGGCGTACGATAAAGGGGATGAAGTGACGGGCATATTCCCTTCGGAGAACGGATGGAAGATTGACATCGATCAGGCGGGGCGAATCCGCGGAGCGTCACAGAATGTGGCGATCGTCACCCCCGGGAAAAAAGTCGCGGGATACACGCCGCCCCCTTCATCGGCCTCTTTGAAAAAACATACCGCCGTGCTCGGCACGGGATCGGTCCATTTTAATGTGATCGACGAATCGAAACTCACCGGCAGTGTCTATGAACTGACGTTTAATGATACGCGTGACAGCGGTAAATTTATTCCGATGACCACGATGTATTCAATCCGGGACACCTCGTATTATACCGGTTCATTTACCCCGTCCAAAGTCGATACGATCACGGCCCTGCTGCCGAGGACGAATCTCGTGCGCGGCAGCGTGACGATCACGCGGCAGGACGGAACGCCGGTCGATACGAGCAAATATACCATCAATTTCGAGCGCGGATCGATCCGTGCGCGGGCACGGTTCGACCTTCAGCCCGATACGATCAATCTGAGAAAATACAACATCCGGTATCAATATTATCCGGTCTATCGCAGTCCGTACATCAACCGGAGCCCGTACGTCAAAGAAACGAAAGACACCGACATCTTTGACGGCGTGCAGCTCTCCTTCAACAATGATTGGACGATCGGGCGTATCGATACGATGTCCGGATTTTCCAACCCCAACAAGGCTTACGCGTATTCGTTCTCCACGGTAGACCTCGACTTGGACGGGAATCAGGTGCTGGAAACATTCGCGTCGCAAAGTGCGGCCGATTACAACATTGTTTTTTCGAATTCCATCATCGATACCACGGCGGATATGTTCGGCCAGGTCCGGACACCGGTGAATTTCACCATTCGGGATATCTCCGAGAACAAGCGTGTCGAATTCGTCTGGGTTGACAATGCGAGTCCCGGTTCGCTCTCCACCGGTGATCAGATCCTCTTCTTTGAAAAAAATGCGAAGGATTCTTTGATCTATACCTGGACAGTTAACTTCACGCCGCCGTCGTTCGGGACTGACACCATCTACACTTTCGGTACCGGCGACACGTTGAAGATCCGCACGACCAAGCCGTTCCGCAATGGCGACCGGTTCCACTTTACGACGGCGAAACCGACGGTGACGGCTGCTTCCATCGCTCCGACACTTTCGAATATCCGTGTGGTACCGAATCCGTACGTCGTACAATCGGTCGGTGAAACGCCGCCTCCTTCCGGCACATTCGGCCGCGGAGAGCGGAAGATCGAATTCCAAAATGTACCGCAGGGTGCAAAGGTTTCCATCTACACCGTCCGCGGCGAACATATCCGCACGCTGCAGCACGACGGATCGCTGCAGAACGGAACGATCAAATGGGATGTGAAGACGAAAGAAAATCTCGACGTTGCCTACGGAGTCTATTTTTACGTGGTGGAGTCGACCGCCGGCACCAAATCGGGAAAGATCGCGGTGATCAAATAAGTGTGTGCCGGAGTTCCGGCGAACAATGTTCTGGGAGACTTTTATGAAAACAATCACATTTTTGCTCCTTCTGTCCTGCGCGGCGGTTGAAACGGCCGGCGCACAGACGAAAATCGGTACGTCGGCGGCACCGTTCCTCGGTATCGCGGTCGGTCCCCGCGGCGTCGGACTCGGCGGCGCGTTTGTTGCCATCGCGAACGATGCATCCGCTCTCTACTACAATCCGGGAGCGATCTCGCAGCCGGGGTATTCGCAGGTGCTCGTTTCGCACACCGATTGGCTGGTGGAGACAAGTTTCGATTGGGTCGGCGTGATGCTGGCATTGGGAGACGGGAGCGCTCTGGGAATCAGCGTGACGCAGTTAAATTACGGCGAGGAGATGCTCACCACGGAGTTCAATCAAAACGGCGGGGAAGAGACGTGGACAGCGACCGATCTGGCGGTGGGATTATCGTACGCGCGGAATTTGACCGATAAGTTTTCGATCGGAGGAACGGCAAAATATATTCAACAGCGGATCTGGAACGAATCGGCCAGCTCCATGGCGCTTGACGTCGGTTTGAAATACAAAACGGACTTTAACGGATTGACGATCGGCATGAGCATCGCGAACTTCGGGGCCGACATGCGACTGGACGGAAAAGATCTCTACCGGAATTACGACGCGGAACCGACAAACTCCGGCAACAATGCGACGATCGTCACTCAATATAAGACGGAAGAATTTCCGCTGCCGTTGTTGTTCCGCGCCGGAATATCGATGGATGCCTTCCGCTCCGAAGAGATGACATTCACCGTGGCGGCGGACGCGTTGCGGCCGAGCGATAGCGCAGAAATGGTCAATCTTGGCGCGGAATTGTCCTGGCGGGAAACGATCTACCTGCGCGGCGGACTAAAATCTCTCTTTTTACCCGAATCGGAAGAATCATTTACCATCGGCGGCGGTGCAAAATATGAATTAAGCGGCGCCAATGCCGTTTCCTTCGACTATGCCTATCAGGAATTCGGCAAATTCGGCGGAATTACGACCATCGCGATCGGAATTACGTTTTGACTTTCATGAACAATTTCGCCAATTTTGCCACAGAAAGGGGTGAGGAGACCACAGAAAAAATTGATACGCTCCAACATTGTACACCGAAGTACCATAATCCACTACATCCACAACACACATCATAGGAGTTTCACTATGAAACAAACCCTCAAACTCTCTATGCTTTTGGCGATCTGCGTTATGCTGTCGTTCGCCGAGAACAGACGAGATAAGGAGAAGATCGAGGCAAACTTCCTGATCGGACAGAAAACTTCTGCGCCGGATCAGATGAATGCCCCTTCGTCTCCGTGGCTTCCGTTGAATTTGGAAAACGGAACGAGCCAGTACCGCTTGGTCGATTACATGGGAGGAGCCATTTGGTTTTCCGGCGGTAAAACAACGGCCCCGTTGCTGGGTAACTATTACGGTTACCGTTCCAAAGACTCCGGAAAAACATGGATTAAGTATTCCATGCCGGTACGTCAATCGTCGGCAACAAGCACCAGCTTGCGGTATTCTCGTGTATCACCGGCAAACGATACTGTTGCCATTCTCGGTGATTACTACGGTTACATCATGCGGACACAAAACGGCGGCCAGAAATGGGATACCGTCGGTCAAAAACCGTACGGAGCCGGTGGTTTTTACAATGACATTAAGTTCGTCACGAGTTCCATTGCCGTTGCGATGGGTGACAAGATCGACAGCACTGTGTTTTTCAACCGCAGCACCGACGGCGGTTTGACCTGGGCTCGCGTGAACGTTCCGAACGATTCCGGTTCCAAACTGTACGATTACGGAAACGGCGGAACCGGTATCATCGCGTCCAACGGTAACAATGTCTGGATTTCTGCTTACGATGCAGACGGTGTAGTGAACCATCCGGTGATTTATCGATCGACCGATGCGGGTGCTACTTGGACGTACACAAAAGTTACATCCCTCGAGGCCAGCAAGCGGTGGTTTATCCGCAACATGTCGTTCTCCAGCGCCACACTTGGTTACGCCGTCTCCGGCGGAACGGGACATGTGGGACGTTTGCACAAAACAACGGATGGCGGAACGACCTGGAGCGATACGATCAACATCGAAGTAGGTGTGGACCGGCTGCAACAACAAGTAATCGGTGTTCACACGATTCCCGGTAGCAACCATGTTGTGGCCGTCGGATTCAGTTCAACGACCGGTTCCAAATCGTGGTTGTCGACCGATGCGGGTGCAACCTGGACAGTGATGAACACCCCGGGCAACACGACGACGAACCTCAACAGCGCCGTGTTCCTCTCTCCGACACTCGGATTCACCGTCGGAACGCGTAATGTGCTGAACTATAAACCTTCGGTGGAAGTGACTTTTGTGGTGAACTCTTCCACGGTTCCGGATACATTAAAAACCAACTCTACCGTTCAAATGCGCGGCGACCCGGGTGCATCGGGCGGCGTATTGGATTGGAACGGCAACTCAAGCGTTCGATTTGCCAACATTGGCGGTGATTACTGGCAGGCACGCGTCCGTTTCGCACCGGGCACGGACTTCCCGTATAAATTGTATACCCATGCGCAAGCGAACGTCGGCGGCGGTCATCCCGGCGAACATAACGGCTGGGAAAATGACATCAACAGCCATGGCAACGGTAACCGTCGCATGATTGTCGGTCAGAACGACACCACCATCGCATTGCAGTTTGTGAATGGTTCCAACGCTCAGCAGCCGCAGTTCTGGCGCCCCTATACCGAAACGGACTCTCTCGAAGTTACGTTCCGTGTGAACATGGCGAACCAGGAAGATTTCAATCCGACAACTCAAAAAGTCGGCGTGAATGGCAGCTTTAACGGATGGGGTTCACCGACCTTCTTCTTGAAACGGGAAACGAACCACGGTAACGGCGGATCGGTCGCCTATAACGGCGAAAACTTCTGGTCC
>CAZRWF010000144.1:0-4538 GCA_964603685.1 uncultured Chitinophagaceae bacterium | reverse complement strand
TTCAAGATCCCGTCCATCTTTATACCGGACAAGGAAGAAGGGTTGGACGTGGCGGTGGCGCCCGCATTGATCTGCCCGCTGAATTGGAACGTCGCCACAACTTGCGTCGACTCTGCCGGCGTATTAAAATTTACCAGCTGCAGTTGGTTGCTCGCAAATTGAATCGCAAACGGAAAATTATTTGTGATCTTCAAACTCATCGTTCCGTTGGCGAAGGTGATATACTGGAACTTTGTCGTGTCGCCGAAATTCAGGTTCAGCGCAATGGATGGGATCTCGGCGATGAGTGTGACACCTGTGGGCATGCCTAATTGAGCCGGCGTCAGTGTGGTCGTTTGCGGATCGAACGTCGGATTAAGATTAGCGGTGTTCAATCCCAATTGCGCGGCGGTCAAATTGAACGACGGCGGCGTACCGATGTCGATCGGAATAACGCCGACCTCCTGCCGGATCGTATTCCCCCGGGGAGAAGGCATTTTGAATACGTCTGCCGGAAGTCCTTGACGGGAACCCAACGCATTGGTGGTCGGCTTGTACAAGATCACGCCGGTGGTGGTATCGAATTTCGAGTCTTTATTCACCAGGTCACTGAAAAAGAACGTCTTGTTCACCAAGGTCAAATTCAACTGTGTTTCCCATTCGGGAACAACCGGTGACAACGGTTCTTTGATACAATGATAGGAGAACGGAAGGGTCGCCAGAACAATCAACAATGACGACAAACGGTTATGCAGTTTCATGAACTTTCCCCTGAGTTGTTGTTGGTAGAAGATACCATTTGGAAAAAACGAATGCAACAAAAAGCGAGTAGAGAACAGATAATGTCATGACGGTGCTCACGCATCCGTTCAGTGGACTTTTTCATCCTTGGCCGGAATCTTGAAGCCGAACGGATTGGCGGTCTCTTCGCCGAAAATTTTAATCTCCCCGAACTTTTCTTCGTATTTGCCGATGTTGTCCCGGATCGCATTGAGCAGAAGTTTTGTATGCTGCGGCGTCATGATAATGCGGGATTGGACTTTCGCCTTCGGAACCCCGGGAAGAATGCGGGTAAAGTCGATCACAAATTCGGCCGGCGAATGGGTGATGATGGCAAGGTTGGAATACGTTCCTTCCGCCTCTTTTTCCCCCAGTTCGATGTTGATTTGTTGCTGCTGCGGTTGGTTGCTCATGGTTATCCTTTAAAAAATAAAGAGCCGTGATGATCCATCACGGCTCGGGTACCGGATCGGTTATTTAACGTTTTCGCGTATGGAATCGGCTTTTTTCATCGCTTCTTCCCCTTTTTTCGTATCACCCGTGCGCGCATAAATCTGCACCAGGGCGTCCCAGATTCGGAGGTTGTCCGGATTCTGTTCGGCGAATTTTTCCAGGTACGGAACGGCTTGTTTGTAGCGATCGAGATATTTTTTCTCTACGGAAAGATCTTTGTTCGCTTTTTTCGCCTCTTCCAACTCGTAATTCCCCCATTCCAGGTAGGTGTTTCCCAATTCCAGGATCGCATCGGTGTACGCCGGGTCGACCCGCAATGCTTCCAGGAATGACTTCTCCGCATCGGCGAACTTCTTATCGGACATGGAGAACCGTCCCATAAAATAGTGATCCGATTTGTAATCCGGATTGGTCTTGAGACGTTCCGCGATAAAATCACGCGCTTCCGCGCTCCGGCCGGAGTTGATGAAGGAGTTCGTCAGAATCTCCGAGATCACCGGATCGGCAGGTGCGAGCGTAAATCCCCGTTTCAGCACCTGGATCGCTTTGTCATATTCCTGCTGCGACTGTACGACAAGCGACGAATCGATTGCGGGGGTGTACGGTTTGGAATAGGTGATTTTTTCCACGGTCCCGTCGTCCACTAAGATGACAAGATTATATTGCGGATAGGTCCATTCTTCCGCCACGGTCTTTTTCCCTTTTGCCGGTTTTGCGCCGGCCGGTTTGGATTTGGTGGCGGGCGCTTTGATGTAAAACACCACATCCGACGCCTTCATCCCTTCATAAAACTGACGCAGCGATGTCCAGGTGGCCAGCAACTCCTGATTCTCCGCACGGAATTTCTCCTTCAATTCGAACGCTTTGTCAAAATAGACCCGGCCGAGTTTTTTCGCCGCTTCCACATAATTGTGCTTGTCCAATGTCTCTTGAACGTATTTGATGCCGTTTGCTTCATCGCCGGCGCGGAAATACGCCATGCCGAGGTTGAACGACGACAACAGGCTGTCCGGCAGCAGATCGTACGCCATTTTAAATGCCGCAACGGTCTTATCATATCCCGCCTGGTCCGTCGCATCGTTGGAGAGTTTGACGCCGTCGTTGATGTTGTTCACCCATGATTGCAGGATGTAGTTTTTGATGTCATTTTTGTACTTTACGCCGATCTCCGCACTTTTATCGAGCGCTTCTTTCATTCCCAGGTAATTTTTTTGCTCGTAGCGGATCTGACCCAGCAGGAACCACGCCTCCTCATTTTTCGGATTTTTTGCCACTTCTTTTTGGAGCTGTGCTTCGGCATTCTGATATTCTTTGCGTTGAATGTACAGTTTTGCACTCGTCATCTCCGCGGAGGAGCATTGAAATCCCATCAATGCCAACGATATCGCGCTGACGACGAGCATCCCGTAGACGATCTGTTTTCTCATGGTGACCTCTGAATATTTTGGTGGGGATTGTCTGTTTTGCTGCGGAAATATAGAGATTTTTCCCTTTAAATTCTCCACTTCTTTTTCTACTTTATTCCCGTCACCGAAAATTTATCCACCGGGGAACACCGTCATGAGCACCATCTTCACAAAGATCATCAACCGTGAGATCCCTGCCGAAATTTTATACGAATCCGACCGGGTGATCTCCATTCTGGACATCATGCCGATCCACTTCGGCCACGCCCTCATCATTCCGAAACGGGAATATGAAAATTTTCTTTCGGTACCCGAAGAGGAGCTCGCGGAACTGATGCTGGTCTCCCAAAAAGTGGCAAAATCGTTGATGAAGACATTCGATTTGAAGGGATTCAATTTTTTTTCGAACAACGGCGCCATCGCCGGCCAATCGGTGTTCCACTTCCATATCCACGTAACACCGCGTTATGAGAACGACAATATTTCATTCCACCTACAATTAAAAAAATACGCGGACGGGCAGATGAAAGAAGTCGCCGATAAAATCCGCGCCAATATTCGCTCACTGTAAACGACCCATCGAAGTTCCCTCCTTAGCCGGAAGAAATTCGATGACGAAGGACAGATGTTATGGCAGAAAAAATATCCATCCACAACGGCGTACTGAACGTTCCGAACAATCCCGTCATTCCGTTCATCGAGGGCGACGGCACCGGCCGCGATATCTGGCGGGCTTCCGTCCGCGTCTTCGATGCGGCTGTGGCAAAAGCGTACGGCGGCAAACGGAAGATCGAGTGGAAAGAGGTGCTTGCAGGACAAAAAGCGTTCGATACCGTGAACAACTGGCTGCCGGATGAGACCATCGCGGCGTTTAAAGAATATCTCGTCGGGATCAAAGGGCCGTTGACGACCCCCGTCGGCGGCGGGATCCGCTCCCTCAACGTAGCGCTCCGGCAAATGCTAGATCTGTACGTCTGCCTCCGGCCGGTGCAATGGTTTAAAGGGGTCCCGTCCCCCGTGAAACATCCCGAAAAAGTGGATATGGTGATCTTCCGCGAGAACACGGAGGATATTTATGCCGGCATTGAATATGCCGGAGGATCGCCCGAAGCGCAGAAAGTGCTCGATTTCATTCAAAAGGAATTCCCGAAAAATTTTGAAAAGATCCGATTCGGCACAAAACAAAAAGCGGAAGAGTTCTGGAAAGCGGTCGGTGCGAAAGATTTTCCTTCCGATGTCAACGTCGGCATCGGCATCAAACCGGTCAGTTATTCCGGCAGCGTGCGGCTGATCCACAGCGCCATCAGTTATGCCATCAAGTTCAACCGAAAGAGCGTGACGCTGGTGCATAAAGGGAATATCATGAAGTATACCGAAGGGGGATTTCGTGAATGGGGATACCGGACGGCGAAAGAATATTTCGGCGCGGTGGAAATCGACGGCGGTCCGTGGTGCCGGATTCCCGAAGGTAAACCGGGAGCCGGGATCGTTATCAAAGACGCCATTGCGGACATCACGCTGCAGCAGGTGTTGACGCGTCCCGAAGATTTTGACGTGATCGCCACTTTAAACTTGAACGGCGATTATCTTTCCGATGCGCTGGCGGCGCAGGTGGGCGGCATCGGCATCGCCCCCGGCGGCAACATCAATTACATTTCCGGTCACGCCATCTTCGAAGCGACGCACGGCACGGCGCCGAAATATGCCGATCAGGACAAAGTAAATCCCGGTTCGGTCGTCCTCAGCGGCGAAATGATGCTGCGGTACATGGGGTGGGTGGAAGCGGCGGATTTGATCCTGAAAGGGATGAACGGAGCGATCGGTGCAAAATCCGTAACGTACGATTTTGCCCGGCTGATGGACGGCGCAAAAGAGATCAAGTGTTCCGCCTTCGGCGATGCGTTGATTGCGCATATGTAA
>CAZRWF010000143.1:0-4628 GCA_964603685.1 uncultured Chitinophagaceae bacterium | reverse complement strand
ATCCTTTCGGTGATAACGGTGGAATGAAAATTACAATGATCGATCGGGGTATTCGCATTCGCCGCAACAGCGGCAAAAGGAACGGTGAGAAGTGACAACGTCCTCGCCGACGGCGGTGTAAAATCACCGCCGCCGGCCGATGAAGACGCCCCCCCACCAGAAGGAATGATGTTGTTGCATGAACGCCGATCGGTGACGATCGGCGTTTCCCCTCCCCCAAAAACAATTATCGTTTGTGCAAGAACAGATCGAGTTCGCTCAGATTATCTTTGGAGACAAACCCGTCCGCTTTTAATGTCAGTGCCTTTAATCGAAAGGCGGAAGTGTTGTGACTGGAGACGAAAATCACCCGTGCATTCGGATCATGATCGAAAATTCGTTCCGTTGCTTCGAATCCGTTCATCCGCTTCAGCTGTACATCCATCAACACATAGTTCGGGTGTTCTTCGTCATAGAGAAGCACCGCCTCTTCCCCGTTGTCGCATTCGATAAATTCAGTGGAAGGACCGAGCTTCGTCTCTACAACGCTGCGGAGCATCTTCCGCATGTCGCTGTGATCGTCCACGATCATCACTTTAAATGGAATTTTTGGCTGTGCCATAGAATTTTTCAACAACATAACCGAAAGAACGATGCGGTATCAATGGAGAGGAGTGCCTATTCCCATAAGCAATAGTACCCAGAGGGGATATTTGCCGAAAAAAGGGAGATATGAAGGGAAAGCCGGCCGTACGGGAAGTATCCAAGAGGACGTTGGTGCTGTGTGTCACGGATCGGAGAACCGGAAGTATTGATACGCCGGATTAAAACCGCGTGATATTCTCCGTGGCAAAACGGAGCAAGGCATGCGTACCGTTTAATCCGAGCTTGTCGCAGATGTTGTTTCGGTGATTCTGCACTGTTTTAATGCTGATGTTCAAGATGGTTGCGATCTCTTTGTTTGATTTCAATTCCGCCACAAGTTTTGCCACGGTCCGTTCGGTCGGCGTCAACAGGTTGATTCCGCTCGAATCGGGGGCGGAACGTTTATCGTTCCGTTTGATCAAAAATTCGGAGATGACCGGACTGAGATAATATTTCCCGGCGGAGACCGCCTGTACGCACTGCAGCACTTCGGCGATCGTGTTCTCTTTCAGAACATATCCCTTCACACCGAGGTCCATCGCCTTATTGAACACCTGCTCATCCTTGAACATGGTCAAAAAGACCAGCGCCGTGGCGAGCCCTTCGGCGATCACCCGCTGCGCCACGTCGAATCCGGTCATCTTCGGCATCTCAATATCCAGCAGCGCGATGGAAGGTTTGTGTATGCGGATCAGCCCGATTGCTTCTACGCCGTCCGCCGCTTCGATGACGGTATATGTCGGCTGCGTTTCGAGCACCTGGCGCAATCCTTTGCGGACCAGCGAATGGTCGTCCGCTATGACGATGGTGAGAAATTCAGGCATGTCGTTGTACCGGAATGAGTATTTTAATCGTTGTCCCTTTGCCGGGAGCGGATTTGATCTCGCATGTTCCGCCGAGGGTGTACGTTCTCTCCAAAATACCGGCCAGACCCAAACCGGCATCCGGTGTCGGGCCGGCGGGATCGAATCCTTTTCCATTGTCCCACATCGACACGATGACGTGATTCTCCTCTCTGCGGATCATCACCGAGGCCTGCGTCGCTTCGGAATGCCGTAGAATGTTGTTCGTCCCCTCCTGCAGAATCCGGAAACAATTGATCTGTTTTTCCATCGGCACGGCGGCATCGATATCGTCCACATGAAAGGCCCATTCGATCGCGGAGGACTCGCTGAGTTGTTCGCGGAGATGTTTGATCGTTTCGGTCAGTCCGAACTGTTCCAGATGGACCGGTCGTAAGTCGTGCGAGATCTGACGGACGTCGTTGATGGAATGAACCGCCGAGCCGGCAATCTCGCGGAGCTGCTCCGCCGTCTTTTCCGGATCGCCGACCTCCTTCAACGCCAACTCCGCCCTGTTTTTAATGATGAGGATCTGCTGCGCCAATCCGTCGTGCAGCTCCATGGCGATCCTCCGGCGTTCTTTTTCCTGCGAGTCGATCAGCTGCTCGGCAAAAATCTGCTGCCGTCGGCGTTCTCTCTGCAGCTGCGTCACCCGCACATAATAGATGGAGGGGCCGACCGCGGCAAAAAATAATCCGACAAAGGAATAGAACCACCATGTTTGCCAGAACGGCGGAGTAACGGTGATGTTCATGACGGCGCCGGTTTCGTTCCAGACGCCGTCGTTGTTGGAGCCGATCACCCGGAACGTCCATTCCCCCGGTGGAATGTTCGTGTAATATGCACGGCTCCGTCCGCCGACATCCACCCAGTCGTTATCCACTCCTTCGATTTTGTATTTGAATCGCACTTTGGAGCGATTGGTAAAACTCAACGACGCATAATGGATCTCCACGCCGGCGCTGTCGTACGAAAGCGTGATGCCGTCCGACAGTTCCGTCTCCCGGTTGCCGATAATCAGCTTTTCGATGACGATCGGCGGAATCACGGCATTCTGCGTTACCGAACGGGAAGAAACCACCGCCACACCGGCGACCGTTGGGAAATAGAGATTACCGGATGTTTCGGCGATGACGGAGGGCTGAAATCCGCCGTTCGTCTCCGGTGAGTGCATGCCGTCCTGATCGCCGTACATGGTCGTGTGAAACGACCGGCGAACTCCGTCGGCGACATCGTTCAGATCCTGCACCCGCACACGCATGATCCCGCGATTGCATCCCATCCAAAAATATCCGCGGGGACTTTCGACGATGTGGGAGACAATGTTGTCGGCCAATCCGTCGTTCGTCGTCATGGCGGTAAAAATCCCTTCCCGGTACCGGAGAATCCCGCCGCCGTACGTACCGATCCACGTCGTCCCGGATTCGTCATGGTGAATGGCGCGTACATAAGAGGTGAGCGCGGGGCGCGCCGGATCGCCGTTCAGGAAAATCGGGAGCGGAACGATTGAATCATTCTCCATCACAAACAATCCCTGCGTGGTGCCGATCCAGATCTTGCCGGAACGGTCTTCGACGATCGTTCGCACTTCATGGTGCGTTAATCCCTGCGGCGAGGAATAGCGCGTGAACCGTCTCCCGTCATACCGGAACAAGCCGTTCAAACAGCCGAACCAGAGCGTTCCCCGCGAATCTTCCGCGATCGCATACACGTCGATGCCTTTAAATCCGGAGGAGGAATCGAAGACGATCCCTTTCGCTTTCGGATGGTCGTATCGCATGAGTACTTTGGAACCGACCCAGATCCGTTCGCGGGAATCTTCCAGTATGGACCATGTGCACAAATTCACCAACGTTGAGTTTATAGTGGAGTGGGTGACCGTATCGCCGTCCCATTCATAGATGCCGCCGCAATTGGTTCCGAATAACATCGTTCCGTTTTTTCGTGCCGCGAGGGACAACATTTTCCCTTCCGCCAATCCGGACCGCTCGTCCAACATCGAAATGACGGAACTGCGGAGCCGGTACAATCCGTGTGCCGGCGTTCCCATCCAATAATTTCCCTCCGAATCCTGCATCACTTCGTTGAATTGTTTGTCCTCGTCGCTGTTCACTGTCACGATCGGATCGAATCGTTTTCCGTTCCACCGGCTGATGCCGTTAAATCCTGCCGTCATCACTCTGCCGTCATTATCGACGAACAACCGTCGGAAATAATTCGACGGAAGCCCGTCCGCCATCGTGAACCGGTGCATCGCTCCCGTCGGAACGTGAAACCGGATCACGCCGGATCCGGTACTCGCCAGCCAGATCCAATCCCGGTCCTTCGGATCTTCCACGGCATGGACCAATTGGTCCAGATAGTCCCGGGAAAATGATTTTATTAGTACGATGGAGTCCCCCATCGTCCGCAACAACTCGCGATTGTGCGCCATCCAAATTCCTCCGGGATTGTTCACCGCCGAAGAGATGAGCCCCGGATCGCGTGCAATCGTTACCGGCACGAATTTCTCCCCCGAAAACCGGAATGGCTTCCCGTCCACCGATACCCAGAGCCGGTTCTGGTCATCCTCCGTAATCAGCATCGGAGCATAGTTGTTCGCCGAATCGAAATCATGAAATGACGTAAAAGCACCGCGGTAAAAACGGGACAATCCGTCCTCCGTGCCGCACCAAATGGCACCGGCATGATCTTCATACAACAGCAACATCCTGTCGGAGCGAAGCCCCGGTGTATTGGACCGGTTGAAGGTGGTAAACGATTCGCCGTTAAACCGCACCAGACCGCCGAAGGTGGAGATCCAGAGGTATCCTTCCCGCGATTGGATGACACAGTTCACGGAACTTTGCGGAAGTCCTTCTTTCATCCCCCATTGTGTGGCGACGAAACGTTCAACCGGTTTTTGGCCGGCAGCCGAAAAAGGGGTCGACACGAGGTTCAACAGCATGAGGAGTATTGCCGGGATGAATTTTTTCCGCATGGGAAAAAATACGGAAATGAAGGGTCAAACAAAAGGAGGAAGTATGCACTCCGGACGATAGGCCGAATAACGGTGACCGGTGTCGAATTCAACGGCATTGCTTCGTCATCGTCGGGGATGACAATGTTTGGCGTAAAATATTACTCCGCCGGAACGGTCAACCGCAGCATTGTCCCCTCACG
>CAZRWF010000142.1:0-4667 GCA_964603685.1 uncultured Chitinophagaceae bacterium | reverse complement strand
GGTCTGTTGCGAACACCAGGAAGAATCGGAAATTATTCCGGTCGTGACCGGGAGTTTCCGTGAACGGAACATCCATAACAGCGGAGCCCACATGTCATTGGACCAATCAGCCCAGTCATCGGCTGAGACCGTTACCGCAGCTTTTCGGTCATCATAATATTTTGTCATTGAATGAAACTGAACTGTCAGCGGCTGACCGCCGGCATCGGTAAATCGCAGATACACCGTGTCCGAAACGGCGGCGAAAGCAACGGAGACGTATATCCGCGCGCCGGCGGAATCGGTTCTGTACGATTCGATCCCGTGAAAATGTTCGCCGGCGAACCGTTGCGGGATCGTTTGCCACGGATCGGCGGTCCGGTATCTTTTTTGGACGATTGGCGAAGCAGTACTGAACGAATAGGTGAATCGGTACGTCAACGGTATTGCACCTCCGTATTGCACATGGACGATCGATGCGATCGTGATGCGAACGCCGTCCGGCGATGTTTGGAGGACCTCCACGGGCTGTTCCCCTCCCGACAACACGCGTGCGGTCAACAAAACAACGAGCGACAGAATGTTCTTCATGGAGTATTGTTCCGGGTTCAATAAAACCGCCGGGCCGGTGCCGTACCATCCACAATACGTCACCGACCGCGGCAGCCATCCACTATCCCACAGGAGGGAGAGTTACATCATTGCAGCAGCATCATTTTTTTCGAGATCCGCACGGAACCTTGACGCAGCTGATACACATAGATTCCGCTGCTGAGTCCTTTCATATCCACCTGCACTTTGTATCCGCCGGTCTCCTGATACACGTTTTTGACTATTGTCTTCACTTCCTGACCGAGCATGTTAAAAATCTGCAAAGTGACCGGGCCGGAACTTCCGAGCGTGTAATTGATGGTGGTCGTCGGATTGAACGGATTCGGATAGTTTTGCGACAATTCAAATCCCGTTACCACGGCGTTTGGATCACGTTGCACGCTCAACGGTGAAGCGTTCGCTTTGGTCGCTGTCAGGTTGTCGATCAAAAACCGGATGCTATCCGCTTTGGTGCTGTCGCCGTGCACGCCGAAGCCGATACCGTTGATCGCTTTCAGCAGCGGTCCGGGATATTTCGGCGGATTCCATGACGGTGCAAGCATGTCATTCAGCGGAATCACGACTTCGAACCACTGGTCGTTCACGAGCGGATTGTCGTTCTTCCGGATGAAGAGGCCGTAATATCCGCCGTTCACCCAACGGAAGAAGAATCCGGACGTGTCTTTGATATCCATGCTGAACTGCAGCCCTTTTTTATTCACGGGCGGAGTCAAGATTTTAATCCAGAATCGGATTTCCGTCGCACCGTCCACATTCAGAGGCGGATTGATCGGATAACTGAGGTCGGTCCACGTACCCCACGATGCGCCCATCGTGCGCAGCGCGACTTCCACTTTCATCGAACCGTTTCCTTCGATCTTGTCGTCGTTCTCATCCGACACGGCGAGGAGGTTCGTCGGTACTTGTTTGTCCAACGCGAACTTCGATGCGGCACCGTCAAAGGAGACCAGCTGGCCGATATGCGTTTTTTGCGTTGCACGGATATCATCGATCAGGAAGGTGACGCTGTCAAGCGCCGTGCTGTCGCCATGTACGCCAAAGGCAATGGATTTGATCCGTTCGAGGTTCACGACACCGTCGGTGGAGGGTGCCCAGCTCGGATAGCGGAGCGATTTGATCGGGATGATAAACTCGAACCATCCGTCAAGGGAGTCCTGTGCATTAGCCCAGCGGTGCGGCGTATAAAAGATGTCGAGGTCTTCGTTGTATCTCCAGAGATCATTTCCGGAGGCAGACGAATCATTTAAATCAAAAGTAAACTGCAGAGCCCGGCTGAAGGAGGGCGGTTTTCCGGCGATGCTGACGGCCGGCTTTTGAATAATTTTCATCTTAAAACGGATGTCGTCCGCACCGGTGAGATTGACCGGTGTCGGGAACGTGTAGTTCGCATCGGTCCACGTGCCCCACGAGGCACCCATGGCGCGCAGCGCGACGTCCACTTTCAACGAACCGTTCCCTTCGATCTTGTCGTCGCTTTCATCCGAGAGGATGAACTTGTTACTGACGACCTGTTTTCCGGTCGACCATTGTGCAGCCGTTCCATCCAGACTCAATATCTGTTTGCCTTGCCCGAAGGCGAAGCACACAGCGATCGACGTGAGGATGAAGGATCTTACGAGTAGCGTTTTCATCGTATTTCCTCCCACTGTTATGATGTGTGTGTGATTGTGAAATGTTCTTTTTGGACCGCCGCGTCTTATCGTCGGCCGCAGCATCCCTGGGTGAGAACACAAAAACCCGTCCGGCCAACCTACCACAAATTTTTCCTTCTTGATCACCCCTTTCATTGACGCATGTGAAGACAAAAAAAATGACCGCTGTGATTTACGCTGTTGATCTTTATCCGCCGAAATCGGGCGCGCCTGTCTGCTCGGTGATCACGCGGATCACTCTCTTGGTTACTCCCACCGCCGAGACAGAACTGAGATTTGAATTCCGATTGAGAAAAACATATTTGCCGGTCCCCCACACGACATCGCACACCGGCCGGGTCAATAGTCCGGCATACAACGGTTCCGCCGTTCCGTTGCGGATGCGGTATACAGGATCGGTATGGTCGCCGGCGACGAATATGTCACCATCCGAAGCGATGGCGAATCCCATCACTTCCTTTGCACCAAAACCGGGAACGAGAGACAAATTGTAGACAGTATCAATTGCGGAGAGATTTCCGTCGCTGGAGAGAATTTTCGCGCGGAAGATCCCTTTTTTCCCCGACACGACTGCCAACAGGTATACATATCCGTTGAAGACACGCACTCCGCGGATCTCGTAGGTCGCTACACTGCCGACGGTGCGGACCGTTTGACTGTTCGGCAGCAAAACAGCAATCGTTGCATTTGTCCTTCCGCCGATATAGGCGTTGCCGAGTGAGTCAAAATCAAAGAAGCTGCCGCGCGGAATAGGCAGGGTGACATGCAATGTCATGGAATCCCCGCCCCCCGGAGCTACGCGATACAATTGGTTTGATGCCGACCGTTGGCAATAAAGATATCCGTCCGGACCCATTCGCATTTGACTGATTTTGGGAACGTTAAACGGGCCTTTGGCATACTGCGTTTTATTTCCCGACGGGCTGATCTTCATCACGCGCACATTGCTGCCATCCACGGTCAACTGCGCATACATATTGTTGCTCTTGTCCGTGCTGATGGAAATGACGTTGTCGAGATCGGTGAAAGCGCCGAATTCTTGTCCCACCGGTTCGATGTTGTAGGTATACACGGCGAAGGCAAATGCACCGTCGACCGTCACTTTAATCTTTAGATTGTTCCCGACGGCATTGTTCGGCGCTTTCACATAAATCGCGGTGGAGGTTGCGGAATCGATCGGGACTGCGATTGAATCGATGAAGACATGATTCAACGAGTCGACCGGAGAAAAATTTTTGCCGTGAATGGTTAACCGGGTGACACCGGAGATACCACCCCCCGGAGGATCGACGGAAAGAATCTCCGGGGACGGACGTCCGGTCTCCGATTCGACGAAAATGGCCGCCGGCGATTCGACTTCACACCCCGTAAAAGGTACGATGCAAAGCGCCGCAGCAAGTGTTCCGATGATCGATGACATTTTCATACTGCAACTCCGTTGTTGACGACGAAAAGTTGATGGGTGAAGACGGCCTCACATGGCAAACCGCAGCGAGAACCGTTGAACTTTATCAAACACGCCGAACGGCGTATAAGCGTAATCCACAGTCAGACCGGATTGTGTAACGCCGAATCCGAACGAAACATTATACTCGTCGCCGGCGGTGACATATCCGCCGCGGAGCATCAGACGCTGCAGGACGACGATTTCGGTTCCGAAAAAGATCTGCTCGCGAAAGTCACGATGGTGAACCGCATCGGCGGAGACCATGGCGGAACTGATGACGCTCCGGTCCTCGATAAAATCCATCACATCCATCGACACGCCCACGTTGAACGTCAGCGGCAGTTCAAACGATTCGCTGGCATATTTCACTTCGGCGGCGAAATTACGGACGGACATCGCGATCACCAAGCTCTTATACCCAGTCTTAAAATATGTGCCGAAGTCGAACACGATTGGCGATCGACTGTTCTCCACGCCGAATCGGGTGATCAATGAATCGGGAAAACGTTGAGCGACGGTGTCGAATAGTTTCGAGCGGATGGTGTCGTTGCGCGTATAACTCGTTCCGAGATTCTGATAGACGTACCGCACCTGTCCCCCGACGGCGAATTGCAGATTGAGTTGCTTCGCATAACCGAATCCGGCGGCAATTCCCGTCGGCTTGGGATTGGCAAATCCAAGTTGCGAGAACTCGACGTATCCTTCCGGCCGGGACACATCGACGATAGTACCGATGATCTCGCCGTAGTCCACCGATTGCAGACTGACGCCGAACACGCCGTACTCTCCGTCGGCGGGACTCAACGAAAGGCTGACTGTATTGTGTTGAATGTCCGCGATCCATTGATTGATGCTCGTAGAGACATCGAGAAAGCGCGTGGAGACCATCGACGCTGGATTAAAAAAGAGGGCGGAAGAACCCATCGGCAGTGCCGTTACGCTGTTTCCGAGAGCCGCTGCCCGCGCATCGGAAACAA
>CAZRWF010000141.1:0-4754 GCA_964603685.1 uncultured Chitinophagaceae bacterium | reverse complement strand
CCTTGCCCCGTGCCGTCCCGGTCGATCGAGTTTAAATAGATCTCGCCGATCTGCTGCGTATTCATATACGCGAGGTACTCCGCCTGAGCAGGCCGGATTAATGTTTGTCCGTTCTCCACATACACGCGATATTCACCGTCGACTTTTTTGACATCCACCGACACCACCACGCATTGCCGTCCGAATTCAAGGGCAATCGAGTTAACGATCTCGGGATGATTGTGTGCGAGGGAATTGACGATAATCTTATCGGCACCCGATCGCAGCAAACGGCGCGCCTGTTCGAGCGAACGAATTCCCCCTCCGGCGGCGATCGGCACAAAACATCCTTTGGTCAGCTGTTTAAGATGATCGCAAAAATTCGTTTCATTCCTCGATTGCCGCGTCACGTCCAACACGACCAATTCGTCGATCGAAAACGCGATCTTGGAAAAATTATAGTTTTTCTGAAGCCAATCGATCGTTCCCACCCGTTGAAGCCGAAAATTCCTGCTCAGCATAAAATGCGTACTGTCGAAGAGCAGCGTGAATATGACCCGTTTTTTCAGCATATCAGAATGAGAGAAAATTTTTCAACAGCACCAACCCGTTGGTTTGACTCTTTTCCGGATGAAATTGCGCCGCAAAAATATTCCGCACACGGAACGAGGCCAGAAATGTCGGGCCGTAGCGGCAGGTTCCATACTCCTCCAATCCGTCAAGCGTTTCCATGCGATAGGAATGGGTGAAATAAAATTCGGACGGGTTGTGAAGATCTTTATAAAAACCTCCGCCACCGCTGAATTCCACCGAATTAAATCCGACATGCGGAAGTTTGTTCGGCGCAATATCTTCGGCGACAAACTTGTCGACACGCTGAGGCACCAGTCCCAAACCCGGCGTTTCGCCCTCTTCGGAACCGGCGGAGCCGAGCAGCTGCATGCCGAGGCAAATCCCCAGAATCTTGGATCCCGGGCGCCGCACGGCATGGAGAATGGCCTCCTCCAGTTGCTGCTGCCGCAGCAACTCCATCCCTTTTTTAAACGACCCGACCCCCGGCAGAATTAACACCGATGCTTCGGAAATTTTTGCCGGATCGTTTTCGATGACGGTGGAACATCCCAGATATTGGAAGGCGCTGGCCACCGACCATAAATTCCCCAATCCGTAATCGATGATGGTTACCGTGTTCATAGGTTATTCGACGGTGAAATTCGGCATCCATCGGCCGTTCTTTTTTTCGAACAATTCCCGGTTTGCCCACCGGTCCAACACCGCATCGAATTCCGACTGCGTCATGCCGTAATATTCCAGATAGGTCTTCAGATATTCTTCGGGGTAATGCCCGTCGTACAACCGCACGAGATTGACCGCCTGCTCCCGCGTCATGGCGCCCCGGCGGATTTCGATACCGGCATCCTGTGTGGCGCGGCCGAAGCCGAACTTTAAGTACATCAAATACGTGTGCAGCGCATATAGCGCCTGATCGTTCTGCGCAAAATTGGTGAACGTGCCGCTGTTGTTTTCGGGGGCCTCTTGCAGACCGCAATGTTCCTTCGCCGTCAGATAGTTCCGGTACGGATCCCACGATTCAAAATAGGACCAATGGGTGATGCTCAATTCTTTTCCCTGCAATTCCCGCTCATTCGGGAAAAGGAAAAAATAGAGCTGCGACTCGTTAAGACCGGAGGCTTTGAGGACTTTTTCATGCCCGCCTTCAAGATAGATCCTCTTCATATATTCGATGTTATAGATCGCGCGATTTTTGGATTCCGTCGATCCGCCGTATTCCACCTCTCCGTCTTCGCCGTAAAACAGCAGCGGAATGTTCAAATTCACCGCCATACGGACCACCGCCGCCTGGATCGCGATGAGCCATCCGTAATACGGAAATCCCTTCTCGATAAATCCCAGCCGGTTCAACGTTTGCATTACTTTGGCGTCCGGATTGATTTGGATATGGTTATAGCCGCTGTCGATATAGTTCCGCAGGTTGGTGTTTCCCAACTCCAGCGATAATGCCGGCGTCACCGTAATGGCCAGCGGGTGCATGCCGTACACGTGCTTCAATTGATAGGAGACGTACGAACCGTCTTTTCCGCCGCTCACCGGCACGACACAATCGAATCCGCCGGAATCGGAGCGGTATTTGTTCAATAGTTGTTCCAGCTCTTTTAAACGTTTATCCCAATCGAGCGTTTTTTTCTCTTCCGTCCACGTGCACGCGTTGCACCATCCGCGGGAATCGAACGCGATTCTCGGCCGCGTGGACATGTTTAAACAATTCGAACACCAAAACACTTTTTTCATGAATTTTTCCTGAGTGAGTAAAATATAGTTCGTTAAATACTGGTCCAGCCGCCGTCGACAACGAGATTATGTCCGGTGATATATTTCGCTTCATCGGACAATAAAAAACAGACCGGCGCGGCGATATCGTCCGGCGTTCCCAAACGGCGCATCGGTACTTTTGCTTCATAGTTCCGGCGGAACACCTCCGGTTGATCGTTCGCGATTCCCCCCGGCGATACCGCATTGATACGCACGCCGTACGGACCGTAATACGAAGCAAGATACCGCGTAAAATTGATGATACCTCCTTTGATGGCCGAATATGCCGCCGGCATCGTCATGGACGTCCCGGCGTATACGGAGAAGTCCGGTCCGACGACGCCGTAGATGGAGGCGACGTTGACGATGCTTCCCCGGCCCGCACGTTTCATCATCGCACCCGCCTGCTGGCAGAGGTAAAAGATGCTGTTCATCTGCATATCCACATTCTGTTTCCACGACGCAAACGGAATATCTTCGAAGGCCGCTCCCCAATCTTTCGTTCGCGGATAGGCGTTGTTGACCAATCCGTCGATGCGGCCGAATTTTTGCTCCAGCGCGGCGATCATTCGGTCGACGGATGCCGGATCCGTGATATCGCAGCGGATCGAACCGCGGTCAAGATCGGTCTCCACCTGTACATCGGCATTGATGCAAACGGCCCCCTCGGCCGCCGCCTGTTCCACCAACCGTTTCCCGATGAGGCCGGTACCGCCGGTGACCACGATCAGTTTTCCTGCCAATCGATTCATGATAATGCCACCCGTAATATTCGTAACGCTTCGTTGAAATCGTTCATCATCGGCGTTCCATCGGTAATGCGGCCGATGAAGTACTGCAATTGACGGACATACGTGTCCGCGATCGTGTCGCTCCCGCGAAACAGCACCGCGCCGGACGGTACGGAGGTCACCGTGTTCGCGCGCAAGTCGCACCGGATTGTCTCCTCCTCGGTCACGATTTCCAGCTCGCGCCGGGCATCACGGCGGAAATAGTTCACAGTGATGTTCGCGTGAAACTCCGGATACCGGAGGTGGTACGATGCGGCATCGACGGCATCAATCCGCAGGGACGACATCCGGCCCCGCACGGATACGGACGATTGCGGAAACCCGAACAACCAGCAGCAATAGTCGATCTCATGGATCAAATCCAGATGCGCGCCGCCTCCCATGGATTCGTTCGCGCTGTAACTTTTTCGAAAATCGGTCCCCGGCCGCCATTCCGGCAAATAGGATCCGCAATAGATGTTCACTTCGTTGATGCGGGGCCGGTGCTCCGCCATCCATTCTTTGACAAACGTCAGCACCGAAAGGAACCGCAGATTGCACGCCACATAGGTCCGGATTCCGGACTGCGAAATTTTTTCCGCTACAACCTCACTCCCTTCCAGCGCGTGGAATAACGGTTTTTCAATAAACAACGGACTGCCCCATTCCGATGCGGCGAGAACCGTCTCCCGGTGCATCGCGGTCGGATTGGAGATGATGACGAACTCCGGGCGGCCTTTCACATCCGCGAACGACGAGACATTCCGGATCCCTTCCACCGCTCCGCCGGTGTTTGTCGACCGCAGGGCGGAAATTTCCGCGTGCGGAACGACGGCGCGGAGCGCGGCAGCATGTTTTTTTCCGATCGATCCCAGCCCGATCATTAAGACCTTCACGGCGTAAATCCCAGCTTGTTATTCGCGAGAAGAAATTCCATGATATCAAAGTCCAGCGCGTGATCCAGGTCGAAACAGACATGCGGCATCACGTATACCAACGATCGTTCCGTGAACACCGATCGAAGCTGCCGATCGAAAAATTCCCTCCGATAAAAATAAAATGAAGCGTTCAAATCATACACGGGAGGGGCGGATTGCCGGGTGACAAACTCCCCCTTTTTGACGAGCGAATAATACCCCTCCGCGTTCCGCTCGACCATGTTAAAATACGGATTCCGGTTGGCCGGATTAACGGAAAAAATGTTCAGCGCATTCGGATCCTGCCGCAGAAGGCGGTACGCCTCCGCCAAATCTTCGTGCGTGCGCAGCGGCGAAGAAAGGTCGAGGTCCAACACCACATCGTACCTTTTTCCGCGCCGCCGCTCTTCAAACTCGAGCAGATCGGCGATCGTTTCGACTTTTCCGGCTCCGTCGGTTGCCAATGCCGGCGGGCGGGTGTATTCCGTTTCGACGCCGAACGATCGGGCCGCCACTTTGATTTCGTCGCTGTCGGTGGACAATGCTATCTCCGCCGGAAATTCTGCCGAGAATTTTTTCGCCGCATTGATCGAATATCCGATCAGCGGCAATCCGTTTAACGGCCGGATATTTTTTCCGGGAATGCCTTTCGATCCTCCCCGGCCGCACAATGTGATCAAAATATTCATCGACATGATCAATCGTGTTTCGGAGACGTATACAACTGCAATTTGTCGACGACGTTGCGGTATTCCTC
>CAZRWF010000140.1:0-4822 GCA_964603685.1 uncultured Chitinophagaceae bacterium | reverse complement strand
GAACCGGTCACCGAAATGTCCTTCAGCGACAAGTTTGTCGGCATCCTCTCGTCGCCGGGAGAGGTTTATCAGAGTATCGTCGGCACCGAGCCCAAAACATCCAACTGGGCGCTCCCGCTGGTGCTCACGATCATTTTCGGAATCATCTTCACGTTTGTCGTTTTCACTCAGCCGGCGATCCAGGATCAAATGTCGGAGACGCAGGCGAAAGCGATGCAAAAGAGCGTTGCGGAAGGGAAGATGACGCAGGAGCAGGCGGACATGGCGCAGGAACGGAATCCGGCAAAGCCGGGATCGCCGATGTTTCTGATCTTCGGCGCCATCGGTGTCGCGGTGGTGATGGTGTTTGCCTTGTTCGCTTACACGACGGTCTATTTTCTCGCCGGGAAAGTGGTCGTTAAATCCGCGGCGTCATATGCGAAAATTTTGGAAGTGTACGGCCTGTCGTTTTTTGTCTCCGTGGTAGCGACGCTGATCACCATGGTGCTCGTGGTCGCCACCGGGTCGCTCTATTCGTCGCTCAGCCCCGCGTTGCTCATGGCGGATTTTGATCCGCTCAACTCCACGCATAAATTACTTGCGTCGCTCAACCTGCTCGAGTTCTGGGGACTGTACGTCGTCGGGGTCGGACTCTCCAAAGTATGGAATGTCTCGTTCACGAAATCGCTTTCGATCGTCGGAAGTATCTGGCTGGTGTGGACGTTGATCAAATCGTTCACCGGTTTCGGCATGGGAATGTGACGTTACAAAATTCCCGCCGGATCGACGTCGATGATGATTTTCACGTTCGACGCTTCGGCGGATGACTGCAGTTCACGAAGGGCGCGCGCCACGGAATTCCGGGCGCGCGTGCCGTTTTTATCGGTCTCTTTGTCCGCTTTGACGATCATATGCCACCGGTATTCGTTTTTGATCTTCGACAGTACCGCCGGTGACGGCCCGAGCAGCCGGTCTTTCGGCAACAACGTTCCTAGTGCGGTACCGAAAGAAGCGGCGATGCGGGAAACATTATTCTCCTGTCGTCCTTTGAATTCCACCACGATCAATCGCGAGTACGGCGGATACCGGAGCGCCTCGCGGAATGCGATCTCTTCGCGAAAGAACGCCTCGTAGCGGTGATCCACCACATGTTTTAATGCATAGTGATTCGGCTGCGACGTTTGAATGATCACCTCGCCGGCAAGGACGCTGCGCCCCGCGCGTCCGGCGACTTGCGTGAGAAGTTGAAACGTCCGTTCGGCGGACCGGAAATCGGGCAGCATCATTTGCGTATCCGCGGAGATGACCCCGACGAGCGTTACCCGCGGAAAGTCCAACCCTTTTGCGACCATTTGTGTGCCGAGCAGAATGTCTGCCTCACCGTTGCCGAATTGGTGCAGCAGTTTTTCGTGCGCGCCTTTGCGCGACGTGGTATCCATATCCATCCGCAGTACGGTGGCGGCGGGGAAGAGGGTGTGCAGTTCCTGTTCCACTCTCTGTGTGCCGAAACCGTTCAGTGAAAATTCGAAACCGCCGCAGTTTGTGCAGGTGGTCGGCGACGGCCGCACCGTGCCGCAATAGTGACAGCGCATATGTTTTTTGGTGGCGTGATAGGTCATTGTCACATTGCACTTGTCGCATTGTTCCACATGGCCGCAGGAGGTACACTCGATGAAGGGGGCGAATCCTCTCCGGTTTTGCAGAATGATCGTCCCTTCCTTTTTTTCGAGACGGATGCGCACGGCTTCTTCCAACCGGGGGGAAATGCTGCGGGAGAGATTCGCGAATGCTTTTTTTCCCTCTTCTTTTGCTTTGATTTTTGCTTCGGCGAACAACTGTTGGCGTACCTCCACCATGTTCACGATCGTCACCGGCGGCAAAACGGCATTGTCTGCCCGGTCCGGAAGGGAAAGAAGCGAGTATTTCCCCGCCGCGGCATTGGCGTAGGATTCAACGGAAGGTGTGGCCGATCCGAGCACGACCACCGCATTGTTCAACGAAGCGCGAACGATCGCAACATCCCGTGCATTGTAGCGCGGCGTAGCATCGAATTGTTTGTAGGAGGCCTCATGTTCCTCGTCCACGATAACCAATCCTAACCGGCGGACCGGTGCAAAGATTGCCGACCGTGGTCCGATGACGACGGAATATTTGCCCTGCTTGATGGACCGCCAGGCGTCGTACCGTTCACCGTCGGACATGCGGCTGTGGATCCACACGACTGCCGCCCCGAAGTGGATCTGAAACCGTTTGACGGTCTGCGGCGTGAGCGAGATTTCCGGTATGAGAATGATTGCCGACTGCCCGGCGGCGATCACATGCCGCAGTGCTTCTATATAAACCTGCGTTTTTCCGCTTCCGGTGACACCGTGCAGCAAAAACGTTTGCGTCGAATTTCCTTTCGCTGCATCGACGATCCGCTGCACCGCTGCCGCTTGCCCGGCGTTGGCGGTGATGGAAATGCTGCGCGCCGTTTGATCATCCATAAGAAACGGACTGCGTCGTTCCGTGGACCGGTGAAACATCCGTATCCAGCCTTTCTTTTCTAAGAAGGCCAGCCGGGGTGAGGATATGCGATGTTTTTTGAGGAACGAGGCAACATGGATCTCATCCTCTTCCTCAACGTTTACCAGTTCCCAGACCTCTGCTTGTTTTTTCGTCCATCCCGGCTCCGGCACGCCGCTTCGCACTTTACGAAAATATCGTTCGACTTTTGCCGTGGGAGTTTTACCGCGCACTTCTTCCGAACGGATGATCCCGCTGTTCTCCAGAGATGCCAAAACGGAAGTGATGGCGGTGCGGCCCGATTTTTTCTGGAGCTGGGCAACGGACATCGGTCCTTTCCGCAGCAGATCCACGATCGTCCGCTGGATGACACTCAGGGCACGGTCATCGTCCGGATCCCGGACGAACGAGATCAACCGGCGGCTCGATGTCTGGAATCCCACCGGGAGAAAAAGTTTTACCGTCTCGCCGATCGGTGCGTGATAATATTCCGAGATCCATTGCGCGAGCGACAGTCCTTCGGCATCGATCGAAAATTCTTCCGGTGCGGCGTTGATGATTTTTTTCAGCGTCACCTCCGGCGCCGACGGCCGGAACGCCATCACCACGCCGTTCAGGATCTTCTTGCCGAACGGTACGGTGACGACGGTGCCCGGGGAAACCGCCGGTTGCAGAAGAGGAGGAACGATATAGGTGAACAGCTGCGGCAGCGGAACGGGGAGCGCCACATCGACCAAAATGAGGTTCATTGTTTCATGTACGGTTGTAGGAAGTGTAAAAATCTTTCCGTGGCGCCGCAATTTTCCCGGACGTACGATTCGGCCACGGCGCCGGCGGAAGTGCGTTGCGATGGATCGTGCAGCAGTGTACGGAGGCGGCGGTATACTTCCCGCGGAGAGTGAACGACGAACGCACCGCCGCGGCGCGCCAGTTCGACCGCTTCCTGTGAATTGGTGTGCTTTGGTCCGAACAAAATCGGAACGCCGAACACGGCGGGTTCCAGGACGTTGTGGATTCCCTGCCGGAAACTGCCGCCGACGTAGACGACATGCGCGTATTGATAGAGCGCCACCAGAATCCCGATGCTGTCAATCACGATGACGTTTTCACCGTGATAATTATTCATCTCGGAAAAACGGATGTGCGAGATCTTTCCGTCCAATTGGGATTCCAACGCTTCCAGGTGGTCAACGGTCGGTTCGTGCGGAACGAAAATCGTCAACAGCGCCGGGTCGTTCAATTGCATTTTCAGAATGACGGGGATGATGACCTCGTCGTCTTCCGGCCAGCTTTGTCCGACCACAAAAATTTTTCGCGCATCGGTGACCATGGATGTCAGAAGATGTTTGTGCCGCGCGTCGATGCTTCTCTGCATCACCTGGTCGAACCGAGTATCGCCGATGGCGGCGAGGCGGGGCCGACGGGTTCCGAAGGACTCGAACGCCGATCGATCATTCTCCGAAACGGTGAGGATCATGGTGAAACAGTCGTAGAGGGTTCGGTGAAATCCGGCGATGACCGGCAGCGTCCGCAGGGACCGTCGGTGCATGGTGGCGTTGGCGATGAACGTCGGTACGCCGGCTTTCTGCAAAGCGAAAATCATGTTCGGCCAGATGTCGTACCGCACCATGACGGCGACGTCGGGCCTGACCGTTTCGATAAACGCGCGTGTGCCCGCCGCCGAATCAAACGGTATGTACGAAATGATGTCGGCATGTTTATAATGTTTGGAGTTCTCGAATCCGGAAGGAGAAAAAAACGTTGCGATGATGCCCGACTGCGGATACCGTTTTTTAATTTCGGTGATGATCGGCTTTGCTTGTTCAAATTCTCCGAGCGACGACGCGTGAAACCAAATCCGGACAGGGGCGGAGAGTCCCGCGGATGCCGTGCGCAGTCTTTCGAAGAGAAATTTCCGGCCGACAATGCCCGACCGGATTTTGGTGTTGACCAATCCGCCCAAGCGGAACACGGCCCACAATAGTGGGACAACGATAATATTGTAGATGGTGAGATACAGAAGGGCTCGGCGTTTCACTAATATAGGGAGAGCGTGATTATCGTGCAATGAATCGCGGGAGCGGACTTTGCCGTCGGGGGAATCAAGGCCCGGAAGTTCAACCTTAAGGAATTTTAATACAATGGTGGGGATAAAACTTGACTTCTGTAGGATGAAGTGTTATATTAGAAACTCTTCAATGAGATGTTCTTTGAGAAAAGCGTACATAGGTGGTTGACAATCGGTCTTTAATGTGTTATATTAAAAGCCCGTTTGGAAACAAACCGACGGTACTTGTTCTTTGAAAATTTGTGTGTACGGCTCAACTAGTCAAAACGA
>CAZRWF010000139.1:0-4915 GCA_964603685.1 uncultured Chitinophagaceae bacterium | reverse complement strand
GACCCCTCGGTTGCCGTTTTCTTCCGTCTTGTAATTCGGGGAAAATGTCAGTACGTTCCAACCATGACACCGCAGGAATTGGAAGAGGGGATACGGTCGCTGAAGAAAGAACGTAACGCCGTCATTCTCGCCCACTATTATCAGGAATCACCCATTCAAGACCTCGCCGATTTTGTCGGCGACAGTTTGGAATTGTCGCGCAAAGCGGCCTCCACCACCGCTGATGTGATTGTTTTTTGCGGCGTTCACTTCATGGCGGAGACCGCCAAGATCCTCAATCCGCATAAGCCGGTGCTGCTGCCGGATCTGCTCGCCGGTTGTTCGCTGTCCGACGGTACGCCTCCCGCTGCGTTCAAAAAATTCCGTGAAGAACATCCCGATCATCTGGCGATCACCTATATCAATTGCAGCGCCGAAGTAAAAGCGCTGAGCGACATCATCTGCACCTCCAGCAATGCGGAAAAGATCGTCCGACAGATTCCGGAAGAACAAAAGATCCTCTTTTCGCCCGACCGGAACCTCGGTGCCTACATCAACAAACGGACCGGCAGGAATATGACGCTGTGGAACGGCAGCTGCATTGTACACGAAACCTTCAGTGAACGGAAACTGATCGGGCTGCAACTGGAACATCCGGATGCTGAACTAATCGCTCATCCGGAATGCGAGGATCATATCCTCGCTAAGGCGAAATTTATCGGATCGACAAGCATGTTGTTGAAGTATGTGCAAAACTCTTCCCACAACAAGTTCATCGTCGGTACGGAATACGGCATCGTCCACCAGATGGAACGGACGACCGTCGGCAAAACTTTTCTGCCGCTGCCGCCGGAAGCGAATTGCGCCTGCAACGAATGTCCGCACATGAAACGCAACACGCTTGAAAAATTGTATCTCTGTATGAAAAACATGCACCCGCAGATCGAGATGAGTGCCGATCTGCTCCACAAGGCCAGAGTCCCCATCGAGAGGATGCTGGCGATGAGTTAACGACAATGAGGATCCTATGAAAAAATATCCGCTGATCTTTCTCTTTCTTCTTTCCGCCATTCCCGCTCTGCTCGTGTCTCAATGGTCCACCTTATATATCCGCCATCCGCAGGAGACGTGGCGTTGGACGCAGGGTTCCGTCGACCGGGCGCTGCTGTCGATCCGTCCGAAAGGGCTTCACTTTTACAACGATCTGTATCTGACGTTCTCCGCCCGCGGCGAGGTGTTTGTGGCGAAGGACAGCGTGGAAGTGCAGTACGATTTTACGCTTCCTTCTGCCGCCATCGTGACCGATCTCTGGCTGTGGATGGAGGATGGCGCGATTATGCGGGGATTGCTGCTCGACCGGTGGACCGCTTCGTCGATCTACGAAAATATCGTCAACCGCCGCCGCGATCCGGCACTGTTGATGAAAGAATATCAAAGCGGAAGTCTGACGAAATACACGCTGCGGATTTATCCGATGCGGGGGGATAAATCCCGCAAAGTCAAAATTTCCTATCTGCTCCCGGCCGGCATCCAATCCCAGCGGCTGCAGCAGTCGCTGCCGATGAACCTGTTCCGCTCGTCGAAATACAGCCCGCTCGATCAACGTCTCTCCGTTTTGTACTGGCCGGAATACGACAACAGCGATCCGAAATTTACTGCCGCCGGTTTGTTTGAATCCGGCGTACGGGTCGATACCGTGACCGGAAAACCGTACTATCAGGGCACGATCACTTCCGCCAATTTTTCGCAGGAGATCTCCTTCTCCGTCGCGAACGCATTCAGCAGTTCCGTCCGCGTCGAAAAATATTCGCCGGGAGGGTCGCAGGGATATTTTCAGGTAGCGTTTAATCCATCCAAAGTGTTCGACATCAACACGGCACAGAAAGTGGCGGCAGTGTTCGAGTTCGACGAACAAAAATCTTCCGTCGGATCGGCGACGCTGCTCAGCAACTTTAAATCTTTTATTCAATCCTCTTTCACCGCCAAAGATTCGTTCAATCTCATCTTTTCCGGGAGCACCATCACCCGGGCGAAATCCAGCGGATGGTACGGCGGCGATTCCGCTTCGATCGAACAAGCGTTCAACGCACTCTCCGTGAACGTGCTGCTGAACGCCAACAATATGTCGGCGCTGCTGAACAACGCGGCCGATTTTGTCAAAGAGAACAACGGTTCGGTCATCTGGCTTCTCGCGGCGTCCGACAAACTGTCGGATTATTCCGTGGCGAATCCGTTGATCAAAACCATCGTGCAAAAAACCGCCGGACAGGCACAGATCTTCGTGACCGATGTCTCCAGTTATTCCGTCGGTTACACCTATTTGAACAACACGATTTATTACGGCAACGATTATTTGTACGCGAACTTGACGAGACAAACGGGAGGGACCCATACGTCGTACCGGCAACAGTCGAATCTGACGACCAATTTGCAGACGGTGCTCGACGATTTTCGCGGTTCGATCCAATCCTTCGACATGATCACGCGCATCGAAAACGGATTCTGTTCCAATCGTTTTAACGTCAACGTTCCGGCCACCGGCAACCTGCCGCTCGACCGGACGGTCGGCCAGGTCGGAAAATATTCCGGTACATTCCCGTTCGTCATTGAATTGGCGGGATATTACAAGGGGAATCCGATCAGCAAAAAAATTCTCTTCCTGGAGAATGAAATTCAGCAGCAGGACAGTACGCTCGTGCAAATGTGGGCGGGGAACCAGGTGGCGGCGCTCGAAGCGCAGTTGCAAACCAATGCAGTGGTGAAAAGCGTCATTGATGTGAGTATGACACACCGTGTGTTGAGCAAATACACCGCCTTCCTGGCGCTGGAACCGAATGATTCGTTGAAAGCGTGCACCACGTGCCGGGACGAGTCGAAACTGGTGAATGTGTCCGACAACCGCCGCGCGCTCATTCCGGCGAACGATTCGCTCATCACCGCGTATCCCAATCCGTTTAACCCCTCCACATCGTTGCGGCTCCGATTGCCGTACGGTGCCGATCCGCGGCATGCGACAGTGACGATTTTTAATATGCTGGGACAGGAAGTGCGACGGTTGGAAATCGGTGTATTGTCGTCGGAACAGTATTCCGTGGTCCGATGGGACGGGAACAATTCCGAAGGGAAACAGACCGGGTCCGGTATCTATATCGCCACGCTGGCGACGGACGTGGGGAGGTATTCGGTAAAACTAGTGAAGATGAAATAACCTTCAGCGACTAAAACGTTCCGAAGAAAACCCCGTTCGCGGGGTTTTCTTTTTTGTAGAACGAGCAACCATTTCGTATATTTTCCCTGTTCATTCACTTTGCCGCGTTGTGCGACGTTGCGCCGCGGCGATCAACGTTCCGCCGGATTCGGTTTTCGAGTGCCGGCATATTCAAGGTGTCACTTTATGGCGACGAAATTTTACATTGAAAATCTCTCCAAACATGTGGGTCAGTCTGTCACGCTGCAGGGCTGGCTGTATAATCTGCGATCGAGCGGCAAAATAAAATTTTTACTGATGCGTGACGGCACCGGAATTTGTCAGGGCGTGCTGGTCAAAAGTGTGGTCGGTGAAGAACTGTTCAACAAGGCGGGTGAGCTGACGCAGGAATCGGCGTTTACCATGACCGGAACCGTCCGCGCGGAACAACGCGCACCAGGCGGATATGAAATGGATGTGACGAACATTGAAATTCTCTCCATCGCAAAAGAATATCCGATCACCCCTAAAGAACACGGCGTGGAATTCCTCGCCGACCGCCGTCACCTCTGGCTCCGCTCCTCCCGTCAGCATGCCATCATGCGGGTGCGGCATGAGATCATCCGGAGCATCCGGGAATTTTTCGACAACCGCGGGTTTACGCTTCTCGACGCTCCCATTTTTACCCCGGCCGCTTGCGAAGGGACCTCCACGCTGTTCGAAACCGATTATTTCGATCTGGGAAAAGCGTATCTGACGCAGTCCGGACAATTGTACGGCGAAGCCGGCGCCATGGCGCTCGGAAAAGTCTATGTGTTCGGCCCGACGTTCCGTGCGGAAAAATCCAAAACACGGCGCCACCTGACCGAATTCTGGATGGTGGAACCGGAAGTGGCATTTAACGATCTGAACGACAATATGGATCTGGCGGAAGAATTTTTGGAACATATTGTTACCAGCGTTTTGAAAAACCGCATGCCGGAGCTGACCACGCTCGAACGGAACATCGCAAAATTAGAGGCGGTCAAACGTCCGCTGCCGCGCATCAGTTACGATCAAGCGGTGGAGATTCTGCACAAAAACGGCATCGCATTCGAATGGGGGAACGATCTCGGCGCAACGGATGAAACGATTATTTCCGAACAATTCGACCGCCCGGTGATGGTCCACCGCTATCCGTCGCAGGTGAAAGCGTTTTACATGAAACGCGATCCGCAGAACGACAAACTCGCGCTGGCGGTGGATGTGCTCGCACCCGAAGGATACGGAGAGATCATCGGCGGCAGCCAGCGGGAAGACAACTATGATCTGCTCCTGGCGCGATTGCATGAACATCAACTTCCGCAAGAAGCGTTCGACTGGTATTTGGACCTGCGCCGGTACGGTTCGGTGCCGCATGCCGGATTCGGCCTCGGCATTGAACGGACAGTCTCCTGGATCTGCGGACTCGAGCACGTCCGAGAAACGATCCCGTTCCCGAGAATGATTTATCGGATTACGCCGTAGGGTTGGGGGTTGGATGCTGGGTGTTGGATGCAGGATGCAAGATGCAGGATACTGGATGCAGGATGCAGGATGCAAGTTGTGAGTGCTGATAAATCGATTTATAGTGTGCGATGATTGCGGGGTGATGTTTGTGGAGTGAGGAAAAATATAATTGATGATCAGAGTCGAGGTGAACGAGAATAGCAGGCGAGTGCGGTTGCAACATTGTCGTCAAAACATCGTTCAATCAGGGTCAATATTTTT
>CAZRWF010000138.1:0-4944 GCA_964603685.1 uncultured Chitinophagaceae bacterium | reverse complement strand
AACTAATACGTCACGCTGACGGAAATATATTGCACGTCATTCAGACGGCCATGGTCGGCGGAGGTGTAATCGATCTTCACACCGTTTACGTTGGAGACATGGACGTAAAAGCCGACACCCCAGGTCAGCCCTTGTTCGGAGTTTTCCATGAAGAGTGAATTGTATCCGATGCGTGCGAAGAACATTTCGTCGTACGCGAATTCGAATCCGGAATTGACATATTCGGAATTGTCGTTCGGATGGGTGGCGTCGACGGAGGCGGTGGCGCGCATCATCTCTTCATTGAAAAGATCCATCGCAAGCCCGATCCGGAACTGCAATGGGATGTCGTAGGCTTCTGTTTTGTATAAGGATTGCACATTCTGCGGTCCTTGCCCTTGTTCCCCGTCCGGAAAACTATTAAACGAAATATCCTGTCCGTCCATCCGCATTTTTGTGCCGAAGTTGGAGATGCTGGCACCGATCCGCAATCCGTTGAAGGTGGTTGTGTAGATCGTACCGATATCGAACGCAAATCCGGAAGCGGACATGTTCCAGAGCCCTTCCCGGATATATTTTGCGGTCACACCGATCGAAAACCGATCGGTCAAGGAACGGGCAAACGACAGTCCCATGGCAAATCCGCTGTAATTCCACCGCCGGCCGTCCCCTTCGGGATTGATCTCGGTGCGGACAATCTCTTCCGGCATGCGGAACGAGGTCACGGAAAGCCCGAGAGTACCGAATCCATCCAAGGTTAATCCACTCGCCACATAATTATAATCAAAGTCGGCAAGCCAATACGTGTGATTGAACGATGTTTCTCCCGGCGTTTTTAATCGTGCCAGCGCTCCGGGATTCCAAAAAATGGCATATACATCCCCTTCCATCGCCGCGGCGCTCCCTCCCATCGCCACGGAACGTGCGCCGGCGCCGATCTTCAGAAATTGCGCAACAGTGGTTCCCACTTTGGTCGTCGTCCGGGTCAATTGGGCCGAGGCCGTGTCGAAACCGATCACAGCGGCAAGAAAAATTATGGTGGTCAATCGTTTGTTCATGAGTCACATTCTCCGGTAAAATTATTTGATGATGCCCAAACGACCGATTTTCGTCCCGCCGGTCGGTGTTTCCACGTGATATATATAGACGCCGTATCCGATCCGCGAACTTTCGGACGATAGAAGATCCCATGTCATATACGCCGTATTATCGTTTTTCCGCAGTGTCTGCACCAGCTCTCCCGTGACGGTGTAAATCCTGATCGTACATTCCCGCGGCAAATTGCGGAATTGAACGGCCCGGTCGCCGCGCAGGTCCGAACGGTTGGACGGAAGTTCGAAGGAACTGCTGATGACGTACGGATTGGGAACAACATACACCTGCTGCAGCATTTGATCCCCCAGGGCGGCGTTGTACGACATTGCTTTCGTTGTAAATTCGAACTCATCGTTCGCCGCAAACGGTTTGAACATTTTTACGTTTAAAACCGATCCCACCGGTACGGCATACGATGATCCGCTGTTCTTGCGTGCCATCGAAATATTATGGAACACTTTTGATTGGTTCAGCGGCGTGGCAATCTCCAAAAAGACCACTTCTTCACCGAAATCCCATCGTCCGGCCTTGTTCGTCGGACCTGCTTTGTCGTTGATGATCACGGTAAGTGTGGTGGTGTCGGTCATGTTTTGGATCTTAAAAGGAGTTTTTACATAAACTTTATTCACGGAGGCGAAGGTCGTGGTGGAGACAAATGAGTCCGCCGGTGCGATGTAATCCCCCGTTGCGGAGAGTGAATCCATCCGTGTCAGAAACGTCAGGCGATAGTCGATCGGGTGGGACTTTTTCGGGAGTGTGGAATATGTTTGAGAAATATTGACGGAGACGCTGTCGAACGGCTGTTTCGCGGTAAATCCGGAATTCACCGCATCCAGCCGCAAGGAATCGTTGACGACATACATGCGGATGCCGTCGAACACCGGATTGGAATCATCCGACTTGTAAAAACCGCTGTTCGCCACCGGATAATACTGATATGAAACGGTATAGGTTTTTGTCCGCAGAAGGATGCCGGTCGTCGTGGCGCGCAACCGTCCGTTCGCGGAATCGACGAAAATATTCGCCGGAGAAACGAGCGGCGCCAGAGTATCGGCACCGTTAAAGATGCGCACGGACGACGCAACGAAGCTTTTGTTTTGGAGATTCACGAAAAGATTTTCGTTGCCGACGAATTGTTCCACCACCGGCGTCTTTCGGAGAATACTGTAGGCAATGATGGTGTCGTTGCCCACTTTCGCTCTCGAAAAATCGATGTTGTACACACCCGTTTTCACTGCCAGTTCGTTCAACACTTTGAAGGTAATCTTTCCCGTCCCGTTCCCTTTCGTATGTGTCAGCGTCAGGCCGGATTGCAGATCGGATTTCGTACTCACCAAGCCGGTCGCTTCAGCGTTCGGAACGACCGCAACGGTGTTGATGTCGAATTTATATTCCTGCGTCACGGCATCCCGCTGGATGATCGCCTGGCTTTCGGAAGGAGGAAGCTGCAGGCTGTCGTCTCCGTGGTCATACGAAACCACCGCATAATAATAGGTGATTCCGTTGGTCACGGTGGAATCGACATACTCATGGCGGATACCGGTCGTGTCGCTCGGTTCTCCCAAATAATATTTAATGAATCTGCCGCGATATTCCACCGGCATAAATCCGCCGGCGTATTTTTCCTGTTCCGCTTTTGTCCACGGCCGGTGCCACTGCGCCGAACGGCGAGCTTTGTCGTCGTATAACGCTTTGCCGAGGAACGGATAACCGTTTCCGTCGGTGATGGAAAAAACATCCTTAAACGAATAATCGCGGCTGCGGTAAATTTTATATCCTTCAAAATCCTTTTTCCCGGAAAACGGATCGGTCGTATTCTCCGCGGCATTATCCCAATACAATGTCACACGGCCGTTGCCGGGCACGGCGGTCACTTTCGGCTTCGGCGGCGGCTGTGCGAAGCGATAGTTCGCCTGCAGCACCAATTGGGCCGTTTCGGAATTTAACAACAGATCCCGCAGATCGGAACCCATGAGCAGGGCGATCGAAAATCGTTCGCGGTGTCCCGGCTTCATATCGAACGGGCCGGATCCGTAGAGAAAAATGTAATCGCCGAGGTTGTTCACGTCGGTCAAATATAGATTGGCCAATGCCGCTGTATCGAACTGCGACACGATGCTGTTGTACATGAGGTTGTCGTTTTTCGGCCGGTTGTTTCCTCCCCATGTCAGAGACCAGAAACTCCGCAGGCCGATCTGATCCGATTCGTTTACGTCGCGGAATCCGAAATTCGGTTCGGAGCCGAGCCAGGTGCCGTCTGCGGCGATCAGCTGATCCGGCGTGCCGTTCCCTTCCCCGAAATCTCCCGTGCCGAAAATTCCGTCTACACCGAGATCATCCTTTTCTTTGTCCCAATCGCCGTCCTCGTCGCCGGACCATCGCGCTTTCGGCGTGCCGTACAGTGCGATGTATTTTGCGGTATCCGAGATGCCGGTATTCAGCGGCACCACCACACCGTCGATGAACGTTCCTTTGTCGTTGTACGGATTTTCATCCGTAATGCCGTCGTCGTCGTTGTCGATCCCATCGGTGCTGTTGTTGGGGCTTTCTAAAAATTTATATCCGAAATATCCGGGAGTGAGATTGGCAATGTCGCTTTTGGCGTCCGGATCCCAGCTGTAGACCATGTTTCGGGACAATGCCGTAGTGAGACGATTGTCCTGCGTTAAACGCATATCAAACGCGGGAAGACCGATCGGGCGGGCAGGAATAAATTCCGCCGCATCATCCGAAAAGTTGGACGGTCCGCCGATATGCGGGTCACCGAACATCCCGAAGTAGGCCTGGGGAATCCGCTTGGAACGCGGATCATTTTCGGCAGTGTAAACCAAAAACACAATGTCCTCGGCTAGAGGATTGGCGAATTGAAATGTCCGCACTTCCAAATTTAATCCTAAACCCCTCCGCGATTGGTTGGTCAGCATCGGATAATAATCGAACTCCGCATCGGTGGAATCATCCACAATATAATACACTTCTTCATCGGGCACCGTCGAATTGCCGCCGAGGAACGACGGATAAATGTACTCTCCCAGAACGGTGTTGTACCAGCTTTCCGGCCATGATTTCGGACGGAGTCGCAGGTCGGACGTGCGGGCACCCCAGCTCGCAATATCGTTCTGGCCGGGAGCAGAATACCCCGCTTTCGGCAGCCATCCCCATTTCGTGACGTTGTCCGGCGCAAAATCCCCGTCGGCCGTACTCCGGCTGGAACCGCCGAAACCATCGATGACGATATTCACGGAATCAGTCGGATTCACCGAGCGCGGAACACGAGCGGCAACCAGCGGACCGAATTCATATCCGTATCCCAGACCGTTCCACACTAGATCGAGAACGTTTCCCTGCACGCCGGGATTGCTGATTGCTCCGGTATTATAGATGATCGAACGGATTTTATTTCCCTGAATGACCAAACTTTTCACTTCCGATTGCAAACCGGACGATTTCAGCAACGAAAATTGTTCCTGCCGCCACCGGACATATTCGCGAAGCTGCTGCGGTGAAAGGGTCTTGATATCCGCGGTTCGAAAATCGATTTTTTCCTGCGACACCGCAATGGAACTGAACACGAGCATAGCCGCAACGATACGGTTCATCATAATCATACGATCCTTCTGCATTTTCATCGGTTAAAAAAGAACGGAAAATCCGAAACGCACCAGGCGCGGACGGCTGACGTTCAGGGGGTTTTTGTAATATTCCTCCACCGCGGAGGCGGGAATCAAACCGACGTCGCCGCGGTTGATCCGGTTGTTGATTTCCTGGAATTCACGGGGATTGGCCACTTGATTGGCATTGTAGCGCGCTTGTCCGCTGTTGGAATAAACATCCGTTTCGTTCCGCGTATCGAGCAGGTTGTCCACCTGC
>CAZRWF010000137.1:0-5015 GCA_964603685.1 uncultured Chitinophagaceae bacterium | reverse complement strand
GGGGAGCGCAGTAAAGTCGGAACGGAACAGTTGATGGAGTTCGTCGGCATAATTGCGCAACACGACGATGCTGTTCAGCCGATTCGACCCGCGGGCGATCACATAGGCATACACCACTTCTTGCGTATCACCGGGGGTCAGCGTAAACGGGCCCGCAGCGGTCATCGATCGCAAATCCGCCGATGCTAACCCATGTTTTGTTTGTGTCCATCCCTCCTCAAATACGGGGTCGCCGGGAAATACGAACGGGGAGGGTTGATTGTTGGTCGGATTCAGGAAGGGTTGTCCTGAACCTCCGATGAAACCTTTCATATACCGATATGCCTGGGTGGCGAACAAATCGCTTCCCAAATATGGATCGATCCAAATACCCCCTCCGACATGGACCGTATGAGAGGCGAGGCGATAATTCTTATATCCCGCCAACTTCTTTCCGCCGGAGTATGCCGTATCGGTCGAATTGCCCGTGAAATATTTCGGCCCTTGCAGCATCACAAATCCCGCGGCGGGCGGATTGAGTCCATAACTATTGGGAAAATTTCCGTCATCATTGTAGCCGTTATACACATATCCCATTTGACGAGTGGTATCGACACCTGCCATATCGTCGTTAGCGTTGCCAAGATCGGTGTCGCTCCAATAGGCCACGTAGACGCTTTCGTATGCCGCATCGCTTTTGTTGATGATCGTGTATCGCATAAATACGGTGTTATTCAAAGCGCCGGGAATGGCATATCCGAAAAAAGTCGATTGCAGTTCAATGCCGAGCGGTTTTGTTTTTCCGGTTTTTGCGTGCAACGCGGAATCGACATCGTTCGAAACGGTCCACAACATCTGGTCACCCCACCGGACCGGTTCATCCACTTGGGGATCAAACGTTCCGTTGGCATTGACATCGATATATGGTGCGCCGAGGTGGGCTGGCCAGTTCAAGGCATCGTCAAACTTTAAAACTTTTGTTGCTTTATACAGCCGATATTCGGCTTTCGCAGGATCGTCCGCAGCGGAGGCGGCATTTGTCATGGTGTTGAAAGTGGAGAGGATCTTTCCCGGTTGGAATTCGCTGAGGTAATCCATCACCGCGGTCCGCAACTGTCCCGTCGGTTGATGTTTTCCGATAACCCACAGTCCGGAGGTGAAGACGGATGTTGTGGTCGTTCCTTTCGGCCAATTCACGCCGGCATTGTTCGTTTTTCTATAATCGCCGAAAACACCGTCGTAGGAGATCGTGGCGTTCACTGTATTGATGTCGATCGGGTTCCATCCCGAACGTACATCAGGCGAAGAAGTGCGGGACAATTTTTGCGCGAGAGACGGAACAAGAAGAATCGTAACACACAACAGTGTGAATAGAAAATATTTCATTGTGGTGTCTCCTCAGCGCGAACATCTATTTCATCAGCATCATTTTTTTCGTGCTGTGAAAATTTCCGGCGCGGAGAGTATAGAAATAGATCCCCGATGCGACCGGCCGATCCATACGATCCTTCCCATTCCACACCGCCGTATAATTCCCCGCATCGAACTCGCCGTTCACAATCGTTGATATCGTTTGACCGAGAAGATTTGAAACAGTGATCGCCACGGTTGTCCGGTGCGGGAGCGAATACGCGATCGTCGTCGACGGATTAAACGGATTCGGATAGTTCTGTTCAAGAGAAAAATTGTCCGGAACCGTTTCGCTGTTGCGGACATTCATCAACACGGTCGGATTAAACGTGAATTCGTCTTTGGAGGTAAACGGACGCGAATGTTTCAGGAAGAGTTCCCCCGCATCGCTGAGGAATTGACCGGTTGCCGCGGTGGAAAAATTCACGTTGTAATAGTACGGAATGTCCCGATTATAGCGCAGATGATTGATCAAACTGATTCCCCCTTTGGTCGAATCATACAAAACACCTGTAGGATCGTACGTATCCTTCATGATATACACAGAATTTGCGCCGATCGAACCGCCGGAGAGTTCCCATTGGCCGTTCCGGTTCCGATCGTTGATTACCACCGCCAGCTGCCGGACCGACGCGCCGTTCACTTCATAGACGGTAAAGGGGACCGGCAGGAATCCGATATATTGCCAGGAGGAAGCCAGCAATGTTGCCTGCCGGTAGAAATATGCCCGCTGCGAACGATCCGTGTTGAGCGAATCGAAGAAATACTGTTCACCTAAGTCAAACGTATTATTGTTGTTCGCGTCGGTATAACCGGTTTTTGTGGAAAACTTCATCCGGATGTCGGGAAGTTCGGTGAAATGAAAAGTGGACGAACCGCCGACGGTATCAATGTACGGATCGACGGTAAACCAGAGATCGTTTCCGCCGTCCAGATACGTCGGCACTGCTTTCGGCGTCGTGGTGATTCCTTCCGCCACGATCTTAAATCCGTCGTATTCCGGAAGGGCCGGTGATTGGGAATATCCGAACACCGGGGAGATTCTCTCCGCGATCACCGCACCGGAGCCGTATTTCAGTCCGAACGTGGAGAGGGTCGGACGGGTGACCGAATCAATGCCGTATAACACATACTGCTGATTTTTTACTTTGGACGGATCGGTGATCATCACCGTAAATCGTCCCGCGGCATTACCTTTCGTCCTCTCCACGACGGTGGGAGAAGATTGAATCCGGGAGACGGGAAAAACGACCGAATCGGTCCACCGATAGTTCAGCGCGTCGGTGATCGTCAATCGGACGACATAGTGATCGCCGGAATAATCGGCCGGAACAAAAAAGGAAATATATGTCGACGGATCGTTCGGCTGATAGTTCACCGAGGCGGTCGACGCAGGGCTGACCGGTGCAACATTCAGTGTTTTTGATGCTGTGTTGACATCGGCGGTGACGGTGATGGCGGGTGATGCGGTCGAATGCGGATTTTTTATTGATACACCGAAACGGACGGTCTCACCCGGATTCACTTTCCCATCCTGTTTAATATTTTCCGAATGGATCACCGGATTCGTCACGGAAAATCCCGGCTGCCGGAATGAGGTGATTTTGTTCCAGCGGCGGCTGTAATTCGGCGTATACGTTGTTAGGTCGTAATAATATGGATTGTTGCTGGTGGGGAGTGAAAGTTTTACGGTGTAGATGCCGTCGCCGGCAACAGTGTCGCCATTGGTTCCGTCATCGGCAAGAAAATGTTTTTCCAGCGGTAAATTGTCGCCGCCATAAAGATAAATTTTTGTGGAATTTCCTTTCACATCACCTTCCGCAGCGGTGATCGTCACGGTCGCCGCCGACTCATCCTCGATCGCGGTGGTCGCTTCCGAAACAGGTACGGAAAAATTGGATGCATACACGTTGCGAACGGTCGATGCAAGCGCGCGCAGTTCGGCGATGCTATGGAGCCGGTCTTTTCCCCGTGCAATAATATATGCGCCGATGATCTCCTGTCGTTCTCCCGGTGCGATTGTCACGGGACCGGTGGAAATCACTCCGCGAACATCCAAAGGTGTCATTCCGTGTCGCTGCATCGTCCAACCGGACTCAGTAATGGGATCACCCGTAAAACTAAATTTTGTTGTTGCACCGGTAACGAGGTTCGTGAACGGGTCGCCATGTTTTGTAAGTCCCCGCTGGATATTATGCGCCATTCGCGCAAATGATGGAACGGGAAAACCCGGATCGTCAAAGATCGTACTATTTTTCAGAAGCCCCATTGACGAAGTTGCCCCGAGATGTTTCAAACCTTTCACCATCTTACCGTCGAGCACGATCGAATCGTTGATCGATCCGGGCGTCTGGAGACCTTGTAAGAACATAAACCCGGTCGCCGGCGGAGTGCTGCCGTATCCCGACGCGCCGGCATCGTCATTGTCGCCGTTGTAAACATAAAAAAGACCGAGGGCCGAATCGGTGGCGACATAATCGTCGTTGGCGTCTCCCATGTCGATGTCCGACCAAAGGGAAGCGTACACACTGTCATAGGTGGCGTCACTTCTGTTGATGATCGTATATTTTATGAATGCCACATCGCCGAGTTGCCCCGCGTGATCATAGCCGAAATATTCCGCACGAACTTCCAATCCGATGGGCGGAGTGTTTCCGGCGCCGTTGTGTTTCGATATATGAGCATCGTTGAAAACGCTCCATAATGTTTGGTTGCCGGTGATTTTCGGTTTATCGATTCCAACATCCCACACACCGTTATTGTTCAAGTCGAGATACGGCGCGCCAAGGTCTCCCGGCCATTCCGCATAGTCGATGTTCGACTGTTCGGTATCTCCACGATTGATCTTATAGATGCGGTATTTTTTATCGGAAGGATTTCCGGCGACAGCGTTATCGTTCGTGGTGGTATTGAAAGTGGAGAGAATCGGACCGGGCTGATATTCCGTAAGATAGTACATTACCGCTGTACGCAACGATTCGCTCGGCTGATGCCGTCCGATGACCCATAATCCGGAGGTGAAAACAGAATATTTTTTGCTCCCTTTGGGCCATTCCAGACCGGAATTATTCGTCCGCAAATAATCGGCGAACGGTCCGGCGCTGTTGATGGTGGCATTGATCCGATTGCCGTCAAAAAACTTCCATTCCAACAATGCGGATTTTTCGGCCGGAAAAACGCCGGACGGAACACGTTTTTGCGGTAACACAAATACCGAAATGACCAGCAAAAGAAAGATTACCTGTTTCATAATTACCTCACAAAAAAATGGTTCGGATCGTCCGAATAGGAAGGATGGCAGATTGGCGTAGTGTGGGTCAATCTCCCTTCAAAAAATCAGCCATATCGGGTGGGATCCGGCTATATTTTTTAAGGTTCATGTTTTGATATTACTATAATTGTAAGGAATCGACTGATGAGAGTCAATACAGAACGGTGATCCGTTTGGAACAAAATCGGCCGAAAACAGCGAAAATTCCGCTACTTCAACAGGAGCATCTTTTTCGTCACTGTCATCCCCGCAGAAACAATCCGGTAAATATACAAACCGCTCGACACCGGCATATTGTTCTCGTTCCTGCCGTCCCAGTCGATCTCGTAGGTTCCGGCGGGACGGTCGCGATTGA
>CAZRWF010000136.1:0-5050 GCA_964603685.1 uncultured Chitinophagaceae bacterium | reverse complement strand
GAGAAAGGTGGGAGATTCCGGCAAGATCAGCATGAAATACATCCAAACCGGTTTGGACTATATCGCCGCACATCCCGAAATCCGCGACGTCATTCTTTCCGGCGGCGATCCGCTGATGCTCACGGATGTGATGCTGGAAAAAGTGGTTGCCGGATTGCGCGCCATTCCCCATGTGGAGATCATCCGCCTCGGCACAAAGATGCCGTGTGTGCTGCCGCAGCGGGTCACGCCGAATCTGGTGAACATGCTCAAAAAATATCATCCGGTATACGTGAACACCCATTTTAACCATCCGTGGGAAATCACGCCGGAAGCCAAACGCGCCTGCGAAATGCTCGCCGATGCCGGCATTCCGGTCGGCAACCAGGCGGTGCTGATGAAAGGGGTGAACGACGATCCCGATGTGATGCTGGAATTGATGCGGAAGCTGCTGGCGATCCGCGTCCGGCCTTATTATCTCTACCAGGCGGATATCACCAAAGGAGCGAACCATTTCCGGACGCCGGTGAGTGTGGGTCTGGAGATCATGGACAAATTGCGCGGTCATACATCCGGACTCGCCATTCCCGCCTATGTGATCGACGCACCCGGCGGAGGAGGAAAGATCCCGATTCTGCCGCAATACGTGCTCGGCCGGAACGGCAACAACATCATCATGCGGAACTTCAAGTACGAGATCTATGAATATCCGGATGTGGAGGAAGAAGAAAAGAAGGTGGCGGCCGATCCGCAACAGATCGAGAAAAAGTACCTGCGGAAACGTAAAAGCGTTCAGCGCAAAAAGACTTACAAAAAAGAGAAACAGGAAGTCCCGGCGTAACACAGAAAAAGTCCCGCGAAAGCGGGACTTTTTGTTCCATGACGAAAATCCATCACATAGTACCTCTCACCGGTTACGCGTTGCTGGCGTATCTCGTCATTCTTCTGCCATTTTATGTGTACGAACCGACGCCGCATTTCGATTTGCCGAATATCCTCTGGTTCACCCATCTCATGCTGTTGTATATCCACGAAGCGGGCCATTTGATCTTTTCGATATTCGGACGCACGATGGGGATCCTGGGGGGATCGTTGAATCAGATTCTCGTACCGGCCGTCTGGTGGATCGTGGCGAAACGGGAAGGGTCGCGTCTTCGGAATGTCGCCCTGGTCTTCACCGGCGTCAGCATCGCCGATGTCAGTCTCTACGTCAAAGATTCCGGCATGCTCCAGCTTCCGCTGATCGGCGGATTAAGCAAATCGCATCACGATTGGGCGAACCTGCTCAATGACTGGGGGATGATCGAATACGGTTATCCGCTTGGGGAAATCCTGTTTTGGATCGGTATGGGACTTGGCGCAGTGGGACTCTGGTCGGGTGTAAACGATATACGCCTTCGGTGGAACGAACCGTACCGGCCGTCGGTGACGGAATAACTTCCTTCAGCCGATCAATTTTTCCGACGTCATCAAGATCAACACGCCGTGGGCGACCGTGCCTCCTTCTTCACTCCGGGCGGAAAACAAGAACCGCCGCTTGATATCGCCTTTCGTCATAAACTCCACTTCCAACGCATCGATGATCCCTTCCTTGGCGAGGGTATGTTCGATTTTTATCAACGTCTCCTCCCGAAATTCCGTCAACCGTTTCTGCAGCTCATAGACGGTGGTAACGTTGAACATGTCCAGAATCGCCTGGTTTGCTTCAAAGACGATCCACGGACGGTAGCTGAATTTCATCATTCCCGCCAGTGAATTGTCGAACAGCGCTTTATACCGTTGTTCGCTTCGCTTTACCTCATCGATCGTCCGCTGCTGCTGTTCGATCACCTTCCGGTTTCCGGTGATCAAAATTCCGACATACGCAATCGTGACGAAAAGAATGACGGCGCTTGTGAGAAGGACGAGAGTGATCGGATCGTTCAAAAATGATTGCACCGAAAGCTCCTGGCAAAAAAAAGATTGGCAACGATCGTGCATCCCCAGTTGATGTGCCACACGATGTCAAAATAGGTGATTCCCATCTGCAGCGCTGTATTACTCATGCTGAAGACGATGATCGTCCCGGCTTGATACAACAACACTCCCGCGCCGATCCAAAACATCGCCGCATCGGTGATCAGGCCGTCCGTTCGTTGAAACTGCTGTTGCAGCACGATCAGGGAAAACGATGCCAGAGCCAAATGGGCCACCGTGGCCGAAAGATCGGTGAATTGCGACAGATCGCTGAGCAGCATCGTGTGGATGATCCAAAAGAGAGTATACAGCGGCACGGACCAGAGGAACAAAAGGGCTGTCCGTCGGTTCGCCGTCCACCGCGCATAAAGATGACCGATCACGGCGAATTCTACCAACCAATAAAAATTGATCAAAAAATGATTCCGAATTCCGAACCGGCCGAGAATGAACTCCGCCGCCACATGCACGACGGCATACAGGCAGAAACCGGCGAAGATCCGACGGGGTTTTTCCAATGATTTCCAACGCCAGATTCCCGCCGCGGCAGGAAGAAGGAAGGAGGCCGCAGCGAAATGCGCGGTGATCGGGATCGGCACGCGACGGATCCTTATTGATCGATCGTGGTTTTTTGATCGGCGCAGTAGGGCGGACAGGGATATGTCGCTTCACCGATCGCCGCCGTGCTCATGTCGTTGCCAAGCGAATCGACACCGACCAGGACGATCGTCGGCGTTCCGTCGTCCATCTTCGCATAATAATACCGGATACCGACGCATCCTTTTTGCGACAAGATCTTGTCGAAGATCTCACGGTGAAACATCCCTCCTTTAATTTTCATCTGCATCGCGTCCTTTTTCAGGTTGCCGATGAATTTTTTCGCGCTGTCCAGATGGACATGATGGTCCCGTTTCGGGGGAAGTTGGGCCGTGGCGGTCTGCAGACAGATCCCGGTGAAAAACGCGAGGAGGAAGACGATCGATTTCATAGAGATCCTTTCAAGAATGGATGATGGGATGTTGTGTTCATCGTTAAAGAAATGGTGTGGCGTTAACATACTGAATTTACCCTCTATCCTCAAATCTTTTTTCCGGCGGAACGGATCATATTTCACATTCAATCAATTTCTCGTTATCTTCTTGCCGTGAAAATTCCTCAGGAAAAAATAGACGAGATCCGCGCTGCCTCCGATGTGGTGGATGTCATTTCCGCATACGTTAAACTGAAAAAACGGGGAAAAGACTATCTCGGTCTCTGCCCGTTTCATCAGGAAAAAACCCCGTCGTTCAGTGTTAGTTCCCACAAACAGCTGTTCTATTGTTTCGGCTGCCACCGCGGCGGCGACGTGGTCAAATTCGTGATGGAATACGAAAAATCGTCCTACGTGGAAGCGCTGGAAATTCTGGCGGAACGGGCCGACATCGCCATCACGCGCACCGAAGAGGCGTATGAATCGGCGAATGAAACGGAAAAGCTCCTGTCGGTGATGTCCTTCGCCGCCCGGTCGTTCTATCATAATCTCACGAAGACGACCGAAGGGGAATTTGCGATGCAATATTTCCGCGGGCGCGGATTCACGCCGCAAACGATAACGGCGTTCGGACTCGGGTATGCGATGCGCGGTTGGGAAACGCTGGTGACGAAAGCGGCGGAAGAAGGGATCGATCCGGCCGATCTGGAAAAAACAGGATTGGTGAGAAAACGGCAAGACGGAAGTCCGTACGACACCTTCCGCGGCAGGGCGATGTTTCCCATCTTCAATACCACCGGCCGGGTGATTGCGTTCGGTGCACGTAAATTGTACGACGACGATACGCTCGGAAAATATATCAATTCATCCGAGTCGGCCATCTATCATAAGAGTAAGGTGTTGTACGGGCTGTCGCAGGCGAAGGAGAGTATCCGGACGAGGGATTTTGTCGTTCTCGTGGAAGGGTATGCCGACCTGATCTCCGTCCACCAGGCCGGTACAAAAAATATCGTCGCGTCCAGCGGCACGGCGCTGACGCCGGAACAGATTCAATTGATCGCGCGCTACACGAAAAACATCACGTTGGTGTACGACGCGGATTCCGCCGGCGCCGCCGCGATGATGCGCGGCGTCGATTTGATCCTGGAAGCGGGGTTGGATGTGCGGATTGTGCAGCTTCCCGAAGGGGAGGATCCCGATTCGTTCGTCTCCAAGAACGGAGGCGCAGCGTTCGAAGAACTGCTGAAAAAAGCGGTGACGTTCATCGATTACAAAGCGAACGAATTCCACCGCTCGGGGAAATTCGGATCGCCGGAAGGGAAAGCGGAGGCGATCCGGAGCCTTGTGCAATCGATCGGCAAAATTCCCGATGAGCTGAAGAGGACATTTTTCATCAAAGATGTCGCCGAAAAATACGATTTGTACGAATCGACCCTCTACGGCGAACTGGAAAAATCGACGCGCCGCGTCCCCCCGAAATTCGTACAGACGGTAAAAACGGAAATTCCCCCCGAAGAACGCGAGACTGCGGAACGCCGTGCGGCGACGGAGGAGATCCCCCTTGAAGAAAAAGAACTTCTTGCCGCGTTGTTGGAAGATCCGAAAGAGATGATCCCGTTCGTCTTCCGGTCCGTGCAGCCGGAAGATCTTACCCATCCCGTTGCGCGGAAGATCGTTCACGCGGTGCTGACGCTGTTCGATGAAACGGGAGAAGTGCCGGTCGATCAATTGATGCAGATGATCGACAACGACCGGGAAAAATCCCTCATTGCGAGCATCACCTTCGAGAAATATCAGCTCGGGGAGCGCTGGAAATCGATCGGCAGCCGGATGAACGAGACGCGCCTCTACGAAAGTGCGCTCGGCGCGATCAAAACGCTGAAGAAAAAACATCTGGAAAAGGAACTGGGGAACAACCGCGTTCACATGAAAAATGTTGCCGCCGCCGGAGGGGATACGATGCCGTTTCTCAAACGACAGCAGGAGATTCTGGCGTCGTTGAAAGAGATCGAGGGATTAAAATTGATGAAAGGGTGAAGGAAAATCGTGAGGAACGGACGGTCAACCGATCGGTGACCGTCCGTTTTTTTTTACATATGCGCAATCAACGCATCGCCGAAGGCGGAACACTTGATCTCTTTTGCG
>CAZRWF010000135.1:0-5061 GCA_964603685.1 uncultured Chitinophagaceae bacterium | reverse complement strand
GGCACCGTTGAGCGTCGGGACGATCACCCGTCCGCCCGCAACGGCCGGAGCAGCGACGATCTTGTCGGGGAACGGAATCGTACGGATCACCGCACCGTCCGTCGACCGGAGCACGTGAAGAACCGAATCACGTGAACCGACATACAACGCACCGTTGCTCACAGTCAATGCGGCAAACACCGCATTGCCGGAGGTGTACGTCCATCGCACCGTGCCGTCCTTTTGATCCAAACCGTACACCGTTCCGTCCGATGCGGCGACGAAGACCAACTCCCATGCCGCACAAGGTGAGGACCGGATGGGTGAACGGGTATCGTACGACCATTTTTTTGATCCGTCGACCGGATCGATACAATAGACCGTTCCGTCCAATCCTCCCGCGAACAAACGATCTCCGACAATAAGAGGAGACGCGACGATCCCTCCGGCATTCCGCGTCCACTCTACTTCACCGGATTCGGAATTTAATCCGATCAAATTTTCATCGGTCGACTCAATGCCGTAAATAATCATCCGGCGGAACACGGCGGGTGAGGAGGAGATCGGCGAAAAATTTTTGATATACCCGATCCGATCGCCGTTGTTCACATCCACGGCGTGAAATTCCCCCTGCAGCGTCCCCATCAGCAAAACGTTTCCGACGATCACGGGAGAACCGCCGCCGAAACCGGCGGAGACATCATATGTCCAGTCGAGCGTCAACGGCAGCGTCAATGCGGAGGTATCGCTGAAGGATCTTTCCGCCGTTCTGCCGAACATCGGTACATCCCAGGGCGTGGCGTCCAGATCTGTTCGCAGTTTAATCGACGCACCGCAGCCGGCGCAGATCGATGCCGCGAGAATGATGCAGGCGAACAGCGGTTGTTTCATCAGAAATCCCAGCCGAAAAAAAACTGATAGAATAGTCCGGTTTGAAATCCGGAAAAATTGTCGATGATCCGTTTTCCCACATCATAGCGCAGGACTAAAAATCCTCCCAGACTCCAACGGAGTCCCGCCCCCACACTGCCGAGCGTCGTCCGGTACGTATTGTCCCATGCCGACCCCGCATCGACGAACGTTGCGGCACGGAACGATCCGAATCCGACATTTCCGAACGGAAACCGGATGGCGAGCTGATCGACGAAGGGGAACCGGAATTCATGACTGGTGATCCACAATTTTTTTCCCCGGATGGACCATCGCGGCCAGCCGCGCATATCCCAACTTCCGCCCATAAAAAAGCGGCGCGCTTCATCACCTTCGTTCATCATCACGGTGAAGCGGGAGGCCAGTGCCGTACGATCGCTGAGGCGGTTATACATCCGGTAATCGGCAATGGCGGTATAATAGCCGACCGTGCCGAATTGTACATCCTGCGTGTACGCCACCGTCGCCAAAAACCGGGAGCCGTCGATCGGCCCGGTCTGCATCCACAGCGAATTGTCGTGCACAAACGTGACCGCGTTGGAGAGAATGAGTGCTTTCCGCGGCCGGAAGCTGATGTAATTATCCTTGTCCGAATTGCTGAAACTGATGCCGCTTTCCACCCGCTGAAATTTGGAGAGAGGGTAACTCAGAACGAAGTACGCTCCGAAACTTCTCTCATAATAGAACAGGTCGGGATCGGTGAGATCGTACCGCCGGCCGGAAAAATGAAAAATTCCGGAAGCGTAATTCAACCGCTGACCGAGCGACACCCGCGTGACGGCGAGATTAAAACTGCCGAGAAATTCATCCGAGGATTGAGCGTTGTTATAGAGCAGAAAATAATATTGATCGTTCCCCAGCACATCACTTACCGCCACGGCGGCGCCGCCGGAAGTGCCGAAGACCGGATCGGTGGAGACCTGGCTCTGGGCGATGTCCAGCGAGTATTCTCCCTGATATTGTTCGTATCGGACGCTCGTATCGGCAGCGATTATTCTCGGCTGCCACGATTCCACCGCAGCGGGAACGGAAAGCCGGTGTACCGATGAAGAGGTATCGATGCGGAGGGATGCCTGTCCGAGCGAATATATTTTGAACGAATAGTTCTCGAATCCGGAAAAGAGTAACTCGTTCTCGTCGCTCCACACCGCGTCGAACACCGGACCGGTGAACGATGTCACCTTCGTCATCGTAACGTCCGCCGAACCGATCCGGTCGGCGCGGATCGCCCAGACATTCTGCGCGCCGTCGTGATTGGCGGTGAAGGTGAGATACGTTCCGTCCGGCGAAAAGGAAGGGGAATAAAAATTATCGGGACCGGCGGTAACCGCCGTGACGGCCCGTGTCGCGACGTCCACCCGGTACAAATTGTAGACCGATCCGTTGTCGTACGGCGTCCGGTCCGAACTGAAAATCACCGACCGGTCATCCGGCGACCAGACCGGATCGCGGTCATCGTACGAATCGTTCGTCAGCCGGATCAGTTCGTCGCGCGGAACATCGTAGACGTACACATCCATTCGTCCCGCCTTGTTGTTGGCGGAAAAGGTCAGACGTTTTCCGTCGGAAGACCAGTGCGGCGATGCGATCACGACCAATCCGGGAAACTGGAAGGACTGACGGAGTTCATTTTCCCGCACATCGTACAGATGCAAGGCGTCGGTCTCCCCTTTTTTCGTCACGAACGCCAGCACGCCGTTCGGAGAGATGTCCATTTTGCTTTGAAAAACATGGAATGCTTCGAAGTCGTTGCTTTTTTCCCCCTGGATCACCAATTCCGGTTTTTTCTCATCCTCCGTTGCACCGTCCAGATTCATCTTATAGATGGAGGTGTATCCGGTGTGGTTCCCGATGAAGTACACTTCGCGGACCGTATCGTTTTTAAAGAAGACCGGTTTTGTGTTAAATCCTTTGCTGACGATCGGCGTGGAGATCCGGCCGGTGAAATCGCTCTTCGCAAGGACCGGATAATATTTTTTCTTGAAGGCGTAAAGCCATTCTTCGTCCAATTCCTTGTAATCTTTTCCGATGGTCGCTTTCATGATGTCGCTGAAGGACGAACTTCTCCAGAAGTTTTCCATCAGCAACAGCAGTCGCTCTTCTCCGTACGTATCGGCGATGTATTGCAGAATGTATTGTCCTTGTTTGTACATCAGAAATGTCCCGTAGATCGATTCCATCTGCTGCAGCGGCACGATGTAATTGTTCAGCACCGCATCGCGGATCAACATTTCGGATTGATCGTCCGGAACGGTGGACCAGACCTCGGCGAGTCCCTCGGTGAACCAGAGCGGCGGCATCCGATCCTGCGGCAGACGGTGATCGATCAGCACGCGCGCAATTTTGCTGTGCATGAACACATGTACGAGTTCATGGCGGATCACATGCCGGAACCGCGACAACGACCCGTCCGACGGAATGACGACCCGTCCTTTTAAAAATTCAAAAAATCCGCCGACCCCTTCGGGAATAAATCCGCCGATGGTATTTGTCTGCTGAAAATGGAGATGAGAGGAATAGAAGATGAGGGGAACACGGTTGCCGAGAGAGTGATTAAACTTGCTTTCCAATTGGGCGTACGCCTCTTCCGCATAAAACGCCCCCTGCCGGGCGAGTTCCTTCATTTCGGGATAATAATAGATGTCGAAATGTTCCGTGCGGAGAATTTGCCAGTCGAATTCGGTGTATTGCACCTTGTTATGGCCGAAATAATAATATTGGCCGTATGACGGGACCGCAAGAAGAAGCAGGAGGAATATGTGAGCAGTTGATTTTTTCATGGTACCGGCACGAAACGCCTCTACCAGAAACTACATTTTGGCGGAGAAAGTTGCAACTCGACAATCGTCAATCTCCTTTAAAACGGAAGAAGCGCAACACAATGCCGCGCCTCTTTCGTTTGTCCGAAATCCAGCAGACTACTTTACTTTTCCCAGTTCTTCCTTCAGAAAGTCGATTTTTTTCACCGGACTCGGGTCGACACCGTTGAGCATGGCGAGGTAAAAGCTGAGCCAGTCCGCCAGATACAACAGCGAAAATGTCCGGGCCAACAAGGACTTCCCTTCGGAGCGGACCTCCGTAATCCCGTCCGCCAGTCCGCCGATGATCCCTTTGGTCACCTCCATCCGGAGCTGGATCCGTGAATAATCCTCTTTGTCCCGCAGAATCACCACATGGATTTTTTTCATCAGGTCTTTCAGCACTTCCCATCCGACGATTTCATTATGATTGAGTTCCGGAAACACATGTCCGAACGCAAGTGTCTTCGCATTTTCGGTGATTTGTCCGCGCCATCGGGTGTTGACCGTATCGAGCTTATCAGCGCCGGAATAGATGAGCGGAAGTTTTCCATGCAGCGTTTTTGCCAGTTGTAATGCGGTATTTTTTTCATCGTTATGATCCGCATACCGGACCGACAGATTTTTCAACACGGCAAGGGTTTCCGCGATCTCTTTCTTTTGATTTTTGAAAAATCCCAGTGCACTCAGAGCGATCAACGTGGGAAAAAAGGAATATCCCAATGCGGCGCGCGGCGGGAGGCCGCCGGGGATCTTGATGTACGGATGTTTGTGTTTTTTCGCCAGCCGTTCCACCTCGCCGCCGGAGGTGATGCAGAAAATTTTCGCTTTTCGTTTTACGGCATCTTTGTAGGCGGACACCGTCTCTTCCGTATTGCCGGAATAACTGGAGACGATCACCAGTGTATTTTTTCCGACATAAGCCGGGAAATAATAATGCCGGTTGACGACGATCGGAACCTTGCACATGTCCGCACCATAAGCACGCAGCAGGTCGCCGCCGATGGCGGATCCGCCGAGGCCGGTGATGACGATATTGTGGATCTGCTTCGTATTCAGTTTTATTTTAGCCGCATTGCCGATGGCGACCGCCTCTTCGGCTTGCTGCGGAAAATTGAGAATGAGATCCCGCATTCGTTTGGGATCGTGCTGGTTGATCAGGTCGGTCATCATAAAAGTTTATGGTTAAAGGTTCAGGGTAGAAAGTTAAAGGTTAAAGGTTGAAAGTTGAAGGTTCGGGATACAGGACGCATGAAACAGGATTCAAGATACAGGATACAGGATTCAGGATACAAGATGAAACATTTGGGCTGAAGTTATAAAGTTATCGAAATACACTTCCTAAAATCTCTCA
>CAZRWF010000134.1:0-5082 GCA_964603685.1 uncultured Chitinophagaceae bacterium | reverse complement strand
GTTTTCCCAAGGAAAAACAATTCGACCGATTGTCCTATGTCTATATCTGCATCTCGGTGATTGACGGTCTCAAAGGGGTGCGATCGTTCATTATTTTGCCGATTCTGTATTTTTTGTGGTACAAAAAACGATTTTATGGCGTTACTGTTTTCAAAAAGAGGTATATTACTATCTTTGCGGTGCTGTTCGTGGGATTTCAGGTGCTCGGCTCCATTCGCTTTGGCGAGCAAATCAATGTTTCGATATTGGATCCGATCATTTCCCAGGGAAACTCATTGAATATCGTTTCCCTCGCGATTGACAAAAAGGATGAATTGGAGATGAACGGATTCCGGCATTATGTGTGGTCTCCGCTGCTGTTTCCGATTCTCTATTTTCAGCATGGGAGCGAGGTGGTCGGTCAAACGGAAAAATCCGTCATGCTGCGGAACGACCTGAATCATTCATTGACGTATTTGTCGCATTCCGGTTATTATTTGATGGGGGGCGGATTGGGTTCGGCCTATGTCGCGGAAATCATCGAATACGGTTTTCCGGGTTTGGTGTTCTTTTCCGTGTTGTTAGGGGTGTTGGTGGTATTTTATTTGAACAACACCCACAAAGCGGTGTATGTTTTTTTCAGTTATATTGTGATTACGCATATTATGATCATCGCGCGCGACAGTTTGTTCCTCAATATGTGGGGGATCATCAAATTATTCGGGGGATATGTTTTTTTTGGCCTCCTCTATTATTTGATGAAACACCGGACGCCGCGCGCCGCCTCTCTTTCTCCAACGATTGTCAGCGATAAACCATGAATTCGACCCCCGATCCCGTGAAAACCATTATGGTCACCGGCTGTGCCGGATTCGTCGGTTTTCATCTGGTGAAAAAATTTCTGGCGCACGGTTATGCGGTCGTCGGAATCGACAATATTAATGATTATTACGACACACGCCTGAAAACGGACCGGTTGCATGAATTAGGGATCGATCTTCCGACCGTCTCCGGCCGGGTGGAATATGCCAGCAGCCGGTATCCCGCGTTCTCGTTCTATCGGATGGATATTGCCGATCCGCTGTTTGTGCATGATACGGCCTGGACGGGAAAATTCGAGCTGGTTGTTCATCTTGCCGCACAGGCAGGAGTACGGTACAGTCTCATCAATCCGGATTCGTATATTCGAAACAACATTGTGGGATTCCACCATATCCTCGAAATGTGCAGACTCCAGGGTATCAAACGGCTGCTGTTCGCTTCGAGTTCTTCGGTGTACGGGAACAACAATTCCATCCCGTTCTCGGAGACCGACATGGTCGACCATCCCGAGAGTTTGTACGCCGCAACGAAAAAGTCGAATGAGCTGACCGCGTACTGTTATTCGCAGTTGTACGGCATCGCAACGGTCGGACTTCGGTTTTTTACGGTCTACGGCGAGTGGGGAAGGCCCGATATGGCGTATTACTCGTTTCTCCAAAAGATCTATGCGGAGAAAGAAATTGAGGTATACAATAATGGAAATTTGGAGCGGGACTTCACGTACATTGACGATATCATTGAAGGGATCTATAATATTGCCGTTCATGACAAGCGGGAGCGGTACGATATTTACAATATCGGAAACTCTTCCCCGGTGAAATTGATGGAGTTCATTTCCATTCTCGAAGAACATACCGGCCGTCAGGCAAAAAAAATCATGAAGCCGATGCAGCCCGGCGATGTGCTGCGGACCTATGCGGATACGCGGAAGATCGAATCCGTCCACGGTTTTAAACCCTCCACCGATCTGCGGACCGGGCTGAAAAAATTCGTCGAATGGTATAAACGGTATTATCGAATCGACGATTAGTTTTACTCCGCGGCGCCGGCGGCGCGCGCGGACAACGGGAGTCGAAAAACGGCTTCCGCTCGAACAGACAAAGAACGTGTATGTGCGGAATTTTTGGCATCATCGATAAACGCCGGGAGATCGATCCGGCGGTGATACAACGGTCGTGTGACGCGATCGCTCACCGCGGCCCGGATGATTCGGGAATTTTTACGGACGGGGCGTTGGGTCTCGGCCATCGCCGGTTGTCCATTTTGGATCTTTCTGCGGCGGGGCATCAACCGATGATGTCGCAGAACGGTCGATACGTGATGGTCTTCAACGGCGAGATTTATAATCATCGCGAATTGCGGGAAACCTATCTTTCCGACATCACGTTTCGTTCTACCAGCGACACGGAAACGCTGCTCGAAGGATATGTCCGGCACGGGGTGTCGTTCCTGCAGCGCCTGAACGGAATTTTTTCCCTCGCCATTTACGACCGTTCGGAACAACAGCTGTTGGTTGTGCGCGATCCGCTCGGCGTCAAACCGCTCTATTATTATCAGGACGAGAACTATTTTATCTTTGGTTCGGAGATCAAATCGTTCCTGCCCGTTCCGGGGATCGACCGAACGGTATCGCGCGAGGCGTTGTTCGATTACATTCTCTATCTCTGGTCGCCGGGTGAGGGAACGCCGCTGGTAAAAGTGAAAAAACTTCTGCCGGGTCATTTGATCAACATCCGTACCGCCCATGCCGGTGCGGCGGAGATCCGCCAATATTATCATCTGCCGCTTCCTTCCGTCACGGCCGTCCGGTCGGAAAAAGAGGCGATCGACATTTTGGAACAAAAACTGCTGAAGGCCGTGGAACGGCAGATGTTGTCCGATGTACCGTTGGGTTTTTTCCTCTCCGGCGGTTTGGACTCCAGCCTGCTGGTGGCCATGGCGAAACGGCTCCACCCGGATACGGAAATTCAGACCTTCACGATCCGGACCGCACTCAACGACGCCAGCGAAGGATTTGTGGACGACCTGCATTACGCCAAAAAGGTCGCGGAGTATCTTGGCGTCGCCCTCAACATCGTAGAATCGGATGTCCACATCATGGAACAATTTGATGGGATGGTTTGGCATTTGGATGAACCGCAATCCGACCCATCACCGATTAATGTGATCAACATTTGCACGTTGGCCCGAACGATGGGATATAAAGTGCTGGTGAGCGGGACCGGGGGAGACGACCTTTTCTCCGGTTATCGCCGGCACACGGCGTTGACGTACGAATCCATGATGCAAGCGATCCCGCGGCCCGTGTCGCGATGGATGCGGTCGGCCATTTTGGCCGTCCCGTCCTTCCGTCCGGCGATCCGCCGGTTGAAAAAAATGGCGGAGGGATTGGGAAAAGATGCCGAAGATCGGATCATCGGGTACTTTCATTGGCTCCCGAAAGAGGAGGTTCGGGCGCTGTTCCGCGGCCGATCCATGGACGGATATGATTCCGAATCGGTGATGCGGCAATGGTTCCGGGAAACGCCGGAACAACAGCGCCTGTTGAACCGGGAGCTGTATCTTGAACAAAAATCTTTCCTGGTGGATCACAACCTCAATTATACCGATAAGATGTCGATGGCGGTCGGAGTAGAAGTCCGGGTGCCGTATCTGGATCTGGAACTCATCGAATTTGCCGCTTCGCTGCCGGCCTCCGTCAAACTGAAGGATGGCGAGACGAAATATCTTTTGAAAAAAGTGGCGGAGAGATATCTTCCGGCCGAGATTATCTATCGATCCAAAACGGGATTCGGTGCGCCGGTCCGGAAGTGGATCACCGAAGATCTGGATTCCCGATTGTCGTCAATGTTCGGTGAGTCGGGAAATCCGCTCATGAACGAACTGTTCGACCCGGCCGCCGTTCACCGGCTGCGGAATAACAATGCGGCCAAAGAGATCGATGCCGCCTATTCGCTCTGGGCGCTGTTGTCGATCGAATCGTGGCTGCGCCAATTTGTACAACAATCCAACGACGTATGAAGCAGATTATTCAAGACCTGAAAAGCGGAGACACCCTGCTCGAAGATGTTCCGCCGCCGCTCGTCAAACCGGGCACGGTGCTGATCAAAACGACCCGCAGTCTCGTTTCGCTCGGAACGGAACGTATGCTGGTCGAATTCGGCCGCGGCAATTTGATCTCCAAAGCACGGCAGCAGCCGGAAAAAGTAAAACAGGTGCTGGCAAAGATCACCACGGACGGCCTGTTGCCGACGCTGGAGGCGGTGTTTAACAAGCTGGACGAACCGCTCCCGCTCGGTTATTGCAACGTCGGCGTCGTGATCGCCGTCGGTGCGGGGGTGACCGACTTTTCCGTCGGCGACCGGGTGGCAAGCAACGGTCACCATGCCGAGGTGGTCTGCGTACCCAAAAATCTCGTCGTGCGGATTCCGGACAACGTCTCCGACGAAGAGGCGGCCTTTACCGTGATCGGAGCAATCGGACTTCAAGGGATCCGTCTGGTCAATCCGACACTCGGCGAAACAGTGGTGGTGGTCGGACTCGGATTGATCGGTTTGATCACCGCTCAATTATTGTATCATTCCGGATGTTCGGTGATCGGATTTGATTTCGACCCGCACAAAGTCGCGTTGGCCAAATCGTTGAACATCGACGCGTATTCCGCCGCCGGCGCGGATGTGGTGAAAATCGTCGAAAGTGTCACAAACGGCATCGGTGCCGACGGTGTGGTTATTACCGCTTCAACCAAAAGCAACGAGGTGATCAGCCAGGCGGCTCAGATGTGCCGGAAAAAAGGCCGGATCGTTCTCGTGGGAGTGATCGGTCTGGATATCAACCGTTCCGATTTTTTTAAGAAAGAATTGTCATTCCAGGTGTCCTGCTCGTATGGGCCGGGACGGTACGATGAAGAGTACGAACAAAAAGGGATCGACTATCCGATCGGCTATGTCCGCTGGACGGAGAAACGGAATTTCGAAGCGGTGTTGGGAATGATGTCGCGCAAAATGCTGCAGACCGTTCCGCTCATCACCTCCCGTGTGCCGTTGGATCAGTATCAAACGGTGTATTCCAACATGGCGGGGAATAACATCGCTTCCATCCTCGAATATCCCGGTACCGTCGATACCGGCAAAAATTATCTCCGTGTGCATGAACAATCCGTCGCCGCATCGAACGGAACGATCGGACTGATCGGTGCGGGAAATTTCACCCGGATGACGATCCTGCCCGCGCTGCGAAAGTTGGATGTGCGGTTGAAAGGGATCGCCAGCGCCGGCGGGC
>CAZRWF010000133.1:0-5156 GCA_964603685.1 uncultured Chitinophagaceae bacterium | reverse complement strand
AAGATACTTTGCTGATACGGTGGATTCGACGGCGGAACAATCGGCGGCGCTTCTTTGCACTCCATCTGCAAAAAAGAGAATGAAGCGATCAGGATGATCGACAAATGGTGGAGTTTAGATTTCATCTTCATTTTTCACACATACGCTCCCTCCATAGTAGAGAATGGCAGAGTTTTTCGCAATACCGTAAACTCGGTATTTTTTCGGTGAGGTGGAATGAGAGTGGTGGGTGGGTGGTGAGGGGGGGTGGGATGCTGGATGCTGGATGCAGGATGCTGGTTGCAAGATGCAGGATACAGGTTCAGGGTTAAAGGTTAAAGGTTCAAGGTTGAGAGTTGAAGGTTTGGGATTGAGGAAGGAAATGTAAAGAAACCAACCGGAGGTTGGCAGGAAGTCTTCCCAAACGGAGTTTGGGAATGAGAAAGTTTGCGGATGGTGTTCCCAAACGGAGTTTGGGAACGAGAATGATGAGAAGAATGAGACAGCGGTGCGATCAGAAGCGGTCGTAGATCAGTTTGGCGATAGTGGCGAAGACGACGACGATATAGAGGGGACGGATGACAGTGATCCCTTTTTTTACTGCGAGGGAGGCGCCGATGCGGGCGCCGATCACCTGGCCGCACGCCATGATCACGCCATACAACAGCACAACGGAACCGCCGACGGAAAAGACGATCACGGAGATGATGTTGCTGGAAAGATTCATCACTTTCGTGTGGGCGGTCGCCTTGCGGATCTCGTAGCCGAGCAAGGACATGAACGCCATCGCCCAAAACGTGCCGACGCCGGGACCGAAAAATCCGTCATAAAATCCCAGCACCGGTCCGGTGCCGTAAAAAAATTTTTTCCGGGAGATCTTCGATGCGCGGTGGGTTTTTCCGAGGGACGGGGTGAGAATCGTATACAGCGCGATGAAAAGCAGGAAAAACGGAATGATATATCCGAGGATCTTCGCATCCACCAGTTGCACCGCCCACGCACCGATGCCGGCGCCGATAAAGGTGATGACAAATCCTAATTTTTCTTCCCGGAATTTCACCAATCCGCTGCTGCGGTAGTGGCGCGCGGCGGTGAAAACGCCGAACATACTCTGAAATTTATTCGTCCCCAGCGCTGCTTGCGGCGGTACGCCGACGCTGAGAAGCGCCGGGAGCGCGACGAGCCCGCCGCCCCCCGCAATCGAATCGATCACTCCGGCGAACAACGAGGCGACAAAGAGGATGATATAAACGGCGAGATCCTCCAGACTCGGTCAGACCTTCTCTTCCACTTCGTTGATATACGCGGCGCAAACAACATCCCCCATCACATTGATGACGGTCCTCCCCATATCCAAAATCCGGTCAACCCCCAGAATGATCGCCAATCCGTCCGGCGGCACACCGACCTGCGCCATCACGATCATCAACAACGGCAACGAGGCGCCGGGAACACCCGCCACACCGACGGCGGAGATGACGCAAAGAGCGACGACAAGAATCTGCTGTCCGACCGACAAGTCAATACCGAACACCTGAGCGATAAACAGGACGACCGCCCCTTCAAACAGCGCCGTGCCGTTCATGTTCATCGTAGCGCCGAGCGGCAGAACGAACGAGGCGATCTTTGGGCGAATGCCGAGGGCTGTTTCCGACACGCGGATCGTCGTCGGCAGCGTGCCGTTGCTCGAGGAGAGCGAAAAAGCGGTGATCATGATCGGCGACGCATCCCGGAGAAATTCGATCGGGTTCCGTTTCGTGAGGATCTTTAAAAGGATCGGATAAAAGACGAACAGAACGATCGCGTATCCGAGCAGAATCAACAGCACATAGAGGCCGAGTTTCTGGAGCAGATCGAGTCCGAACCGCGCCGTGACCGAAAAGATCAGGCAAAAGACGGCGTACGGGGCCAGTTTCATCGCAAAGCCGACGATGGTGATCATCGTTTCGGTCCACGCGTCGAGCCATTGTATCATGGCGTCCCGTTTCCGTTCCGCGATCTTCGTCAGCGCCGCGCCGAGCAGCAGCGAGAAGACGATCAACGGAATCATGTCCATATTCACGATCGCCTTGGTGATGTTGCGCGGGAAAAACATATCCAACAATTGATTCACGACACCGAGCGCGCCGGGCGCCACGACTGATCCGGTCCGCGATTCGATCTCTTTCGTCTGCGTGGCATACGACTGCATCAACACTTCCCGCGCCGCCGGATCGAATCCATCCCCGGGGCGGACCACTTCCAGCAGCGTGATGCCGACGGTGGCGGAAAATGCGGAGGTGATCAAAAACATTAACAATGTTCTTCCGCCGAGCCGTCCGAGTTTGGAAAGATCGCCGAGTCCGGCCACCCCCGACGCGAGCGAGGCAAAAACGAGCGGTACGACGACGATGAAAAGCATCCGGAGAAATATCTGACCGACCGGATGCGCAACAGTATCGATCAACAGGTTGAGATATTCTTTCGCACCGTCATTGCCGGCAACGGTAAGATTGGCGATAATTCCCGCCGCCGCTCCGGCTGCCAGAGCGATCATGATCTTCATTGAGTTGTCGTGGGATGAGGACATGGGGGTTGGGTTGAGGGTTTTGGGTTAAAAGTTAAAGGTTAATGGATTCAAGAGATGGGGTAATGTATAATTGATAATGTATAGTGTATAATGCGTTGTTGGTTTTGAAAATGGAAATGGGTGCCAGGGATTGGAAATGAAATTGATCATTCCATTCGATGGCGGAACAAATTATTTTATATGTGTGTGAGATTCGGATTATTTTCCTTTTGCTTCTTTGAAAAGGATCCACATCAGTGCGCCGAAGAGGGCGACGGCCAGCAGTTCAAAATTCCACAGGAACGGGAGATAACGATACCCGAAGGCGAGCGGGAGAGGCAAGCCGGTCTCTTCATCCACAAATCCGGGAATAAAATTGAGAAATGCCGCTGTCACGCCGAGCAGCGCGCCGCCGGCGATCAGTCCGGAAGAGAACAACGTCCCTTCGCTCTCATCGGAAGAATCGGCTTCCCGTTTGTACCGATTGTCCGCCACACGGCGGACGAGTCCGCCGAGAAAAATCGGCAGCGTCGTGGAGAGCGGAAGATAAAATCCGACCGCAAACGTGAGGGAATGGAATCCGAGCAGCTCCATAAACAACGCAATGCTCGCGCCGATCATGATGAGTCCCCACGGCAGTTTTTGCTCCAACAATCCGCTGATGAGCACCGCCATTAGATTGGACTGCGGCGCGGCGAGGTCCTTCCCGCCGATACCATCTTCTCTTTTATAGACGGGTGTTCCGGTGCCGCCGTCGACAAGATAATTTCCCGGTTCCACGCCCGCGATATCCTGCACTTTCACCAGCAAGTACGTTTTGCCATCCTTCCCTTCCATCTCTTCCGCGCGGGCGATCTGCTGTTCCGAAATAGCGAATGGCGTCCGCACCGGGATTTCTTTTGATTGGCTTTCGTTGAGCAGCAGCATGGTGATTCCGACGACCGCAGCGGAGGTGACGACGCCGATGAGAATGGCGATCTGCTGCGAACTCGGTGTGGCACCGAGCAAATGGCCGGTCTTGAGATCCTGCGCCGTGGTGCCGGCATTGCTGATGGCGATGCAGACGGTAGCGCCGATCACCAATGCGAGATACGTATATTCCTGGCCCGTCCAACCGACGGCGAGGAAGATGAGACAGGTCGCCATCAGGACGGCGATCGTCATTCCCGAAAGCGGTGACGACGACGAACCGACAATGCCGGTGATGCGGGCGGAGACGACGGAAAAAAGGAATCCAAAAACAAAAATCAGCACCGCGCCGAGCAAATTCACGCGGAATGTCGGCATCAGCCAGATAAATAGAATAAGCGCGATGGAACCGATCCCGACAATGGAGATCGGCGTATCTTTTTCGGTCCGCAGCATCGGTCCGGCCGTTGCGGTGGTCGAACGTTCATTCGCCAGCTGTTTTACCGAAGCGGTGAGCGAATGCCAGATGGAAGGCATCGCGCGGATCAGACCGACCACCCCGCCGGTGGCGACGGCGCCGGCTCCCATATATTTGATATAATTCTTCCAGATGTCGTAGGAGCCCATTTCGGAAATCGGCACGGTGCCGGGATAAATCGGCTGCGAACCGACGGCGCCGATAAAAGCAATGATGGGAGAAATGGCGAACGCGGCAAGCAATCCGCCGCCGACCATGAGCAGCGAGGTCCTCCATCCGATAATATATCCCACACCCATCAGCTCCGGCGCAACGTCGAGAGAAACGGACGATCCGCGATAAAACGTGAAGGAGTGTTCCACGGAGGGTTTCCAGAAACCGAACAGGTTGGACATCCCTTTCCACAGCGCGCCGATGCCGATCCCTTTGAAAATTTTTGCGGCGGACGTACCGCCGATCTCCCCCGCTTTGATGATCTCGGCGCAGGCAGTCCCTTCGGGAAAACGAAGATTGTCATGTTCCTTCACGATAATGTACCGGCGGAGCGGGATCATCAGCAGCACGCCGAGCACGCCGCCGGTGAGTGCAATCATCAGCGTGATGGAGGTTTTCAGCGGAAACCCGAGGAAGATCAACGCCGGGATGGTAAAGACCACGGCTGCGGCGACCGATTCCCCGGCCGATCCGACCGTCTGCACGATGTTGTTCTCCAGCACCGTATTGCCCCGCATCTTTTTCAGGATCGTGATCGCCATGACCGCGATCGGGATCGATGCCGACGTGGTGAGTCCCACGCGAAGGCCGAGGTACACGGACGCGGCGCCGAAGACGATGCCGAGAATGGCGCCGAGGACGATGCCGCGCAGGGACATTTCCAGCGGCGAGTCGTTCGGAGAGATGTATGGAGTGAAGGGTTTCATTGGGTTTTGGTCGTTAGGTTCTGGATGCTGGATGCTCGATGCTGGATTCAGGATACAGGATTCAGGGTTAAAGGTTAAAGGTTGAAGGTTGAAAGTTGAAAGTTGAAAGTTATGGGTTTGGGTTTGCGATTCTGAGTTTCCGAATTCGTTATGTATTGTGAAAATCGAATGGAGCGAACACGGTACTGTGTTGGAGAATCTACTTGAAAAGTTTCGGGATTACAAGGGTTTCTTCATCACTCTCAGAAAATGAATCATTTCTGGGGAGATGATTTCCGTCAGCATATTCATCGATTTTTCGACGGTTGTTCCATTAACGGGC
>CAZRWF010000132.1:0-5173 GCA_964603685.1 uncultured Chitinophagaceae bacterium | reverse complement strand
TTCCTTCACCCGCGAATCGGACGGTCCGCGGTTGCCGCGGCCGGCGGAATACTGCCGCAGCGTATTGGTGCGGAGGTCATAGGCAAACAATCCGTCGTACCGCGATCCGATCCACAGTACCGTGTCCCCCTCCAGCAAACAGGCGCGACTTGGTCGCAACGGAGTCGACCGATCGGTCATTCGGGTGAGCGGGCGGAAAAGCGCTGTCGACGGTTCGAAAAACGAGATTCCCCCCTCCACCGTGGAAACGATCAACGTGCCATCCACACCGTCAATAATACCATTCACATAATCGGAGGGAATGCTGGTAGGATCATCGGGACGATGCCGGTAGGTGCGGAATGTTCCTGTGTGCTCATCGTATCGGCTTAATCCGCCCCCCATCGTCCCGATCCACAACAATCCTTGTCGGTCCACATGCAGCGCAATAATGAAGTTGGAGCGAAGGGCGGCGGTGTCGGACAGTGAACTGCGGTAGGTCCGGAAAGAATACCCGTCAAACCGGTTCAACCCGTCCTTCGTGCCGAACCACAAAAAACCGTGACGATCCTGCGTCATCACCGTGACGAGATTTTGCGAGAGACCGTCCTCCACCGTATAGCGTTTCATCATCGGGGAAAATTCCGGCACGGAGGCGACGGCGAACAGCAGGGGCGATATGACGAATAAAACACGGATCACGCGTGGATGATACAGAAATTCCCTCCGAAAAAAAAGACGGCCTCCGCTGCGGTCGTGCGACCGGTTTTTTCGATCCCTAAAAACAAAAATCCCGCTGCGGATCGCGCAGCGGGATGATTCGGTACCGTTCGACGGCCGTCCGGTTATTTTATCAGCATCAGTTTTTTCACCGCGGTGGTGCCGCCGGCAACAAGCCGGGCAAAATAGATTCCGGAGGCCAGCCGTGACGCGTCGAACGTCTTCTGATGGAATACACCCGCCTCAAGGTCTTCATTCACCAGTACGGCCACTTCCCGGCCGATTGCATCGTACACTTTTAACGTTGTGAAACCCGGAACCGCAATGGTAAACCCGATCGTGGTGCTCGGATTGAAGGGATTCGGGAAATTCTGTTCCAAGGCGAATCGCAGCGGCGCGGAAGCGACCGTCACCTCCACCGAGGGTGAATATGTGGAGCGTCCGTCACGATCGATCATTTTCAGTCGGTAAGAATATTTTCGTGCCGACAGATTTTTGTCGATGAATGAATATTCCGTTGGCGCATTGGTCGTGCCGCTTCCGTCCCGAAAACCGATGTCGGACCACGTGTCGTTGTTCGGCAGTTGTGTTCCGCTTGTCTGTTCAGGAAGAGCGACTTCTCGTCGTTGCACGGCAAATCCGAGATTGTTTGTTTCGGTCGCCGTGGTCCAGGTCAATTCAGCGTACTTGTGAAGGGCAACGGCCGAAAAAGAGACCAGTTCAACCGGCAAGGCGGTGGATGCTTCGTCCGCACCGAGGTAAGGATAGGTTCCGTTTCGTGCATCGCCGTCAATATCCGTGTTAATGAGCGTAATCGGCGTACCGCGCAGGTTTACATCTCCCACCGATGCGCCGCTCAGACGGAGATTTGTCGACGAGACGAACGTTACGGCCGTTGACACGGCATTGACATCGTTTGCATAACTGGATTTCCAATTCGACAGCGCCGCCCGGTCGGCACTGCTGCGGAATCCCAGCACAAACCCCGTTCCGCCTCCATGATAGAGATTATCATCGGAGACCAAACTGGTCGTTGCCGCGAGATGGACGGCGTAATGTTTTCCGCCGGTGCTGGAATTCGAACGGTCGTTGATGAAAATGTTGTTCATCACGGTGTCGGTCCCCGATGCTGTGCGGCGGTAGGCATACGTGTTGGTGGCCGTGGTGCTGAGACCGGACCCGCCGATGCGGACGGTGTTAAAATAGAACGAGTTGTTGCTCGAAGCCGCATCGAGCAGTCCGGTGACGACATATTCCGGCGTGACATTATTGCCGATGTTCACGATGTTGTTCGCATACGTCGCTTTTCCGGCGGTGAGGTGGATGCCGGTGAGCGACGATGTGAGACTGGACGAGGAGGCATACAGATCGCGGATGGTGTTCCGGTTGATGCTGTTTTGACCGGAGGTGTTGTTCGCATTGTACAATCCCACCACGTGGACCGATGCGGAGGCCGCGGTGTTGACCAGGGAGTCGATGTCATTGTCCGAAATGATGAGACTGTCCCCCGCTCCTTCATTCGAAATACCAATCACCGAAGAGAGTGCCCCGGAGTTCGGATTCTGGCTGGTGGTTGTCAGAACGCGGACCGTATTTCCCGAGATGCTTCCGGACGAAAAACTGCTGCCGACCTGAATGCCGATTACCTGTCCGTTCTGGAATGTTCCGGCATAGTCGTTATTGAGCCGGGCAATCGTATTGTCCGTGATGGAAAATTGACCGTTCGGACCGTATTGGATGCCGATGATCGGAACGAACGCCGCAACGGTGATCGGATTGCTCTGATTGATGCTGTTCGCCGTCACCTCGCTGCCGATGGAATTTCCGCTGATCGTCGCCAATTCGGTGGTGGTGCCGATACTGATGGCATAGATGAATGTGCGGAGACTGGTGGTGGTGTTCATCACTGTAATGGACCCGATGGTGTTGTTCGTAATGGAGACTCTTCCGCCAAATCCATAGATGCCCCGAACGCCGTTGTTGCTGGCGCTGGTGACGAGGATCGATCCGGTCCCTGTTCCGCTGCCGATCGTGTTCCCGGTGACAAAAGCCGTGTCGGAGGCGGCGATGGTAATACCGCCGAACGCTCCGGTACCGCTGGTGCTGTTGGTGGAGAGATCGATGTTTTTGATCGTATTGTTCTGCACGGTGAAGATGCCGGCGGAAGAATTAACATAAATAGGAAGCAGGTTCACGTTTTGCGTGTTCGGACCGAGCGTGAATGCGCTGCCGCCGGCATTGGCGGCTGTTCCGCCGAAATAATTATCCTTCACCAGCGCCGAGGTGATGGACGACCCGTTCAGGTCCACGGCATTTACGGTCAGGGAAGCGGTGGCTGTCTGTGATGCGGTCTGATAAAAACTGTTCCCGATCACTTTCAGGTCTTTGGCGAATCCCGGACAATAGATGCCGCGGGAAAAGTTCACCGAGGTGGCGAAAAAATTATAAATGTTATTGTAGGAGATGGTGTTGTTGCTGTCCGGCAATCCGTTGATCCCGGAAATATTGACGCCGTTTGCGGGGGTCGTGGCACCATCCCGGATGTCGCACAACGTGATGGTATTGTTGAAATTTCCGTTGGTATTGTTGACACCGTAATCATCCACGGCAGAACCGGTGAACAGCACGACCGCGCCGGCCGTGGCGGTATTGACCCCTTTCAGCGTGCAATACCGGATCGTATTGTTCCCCGACATGTTCTTGAACTCCACGGCAAATCCGGAAGTAGACGTGTTTTCAATCGTCAATTCCTTTGCCGATCCCGTTCCGCCCGGCCGACCGTCGATCGTCACATAATCCGCCTTGTTGAGGCGAAGTGTTCCGGTGGAATTGCTGCCGGTGATGCTCAGCGCCGTTGCTCCGGCGGCCGGACGAATGGTGAGCGTCTTGACGGCGCTCGTCCAATTGCTGTCAATCAGATTGATCGGAAACGTTTCGCCGGTACTGACATAATCGGATTGTAATTCGAACACCGTAGCGCCGACGATCCCTTCGGTTCTGATCGCCGCGATCGCTGCCGTTAATGTTGTATATGTTCCGCCCGGACCGATGGTGACAGTTCCGGTCAACAATCCCGCATTCGTTCCCGCGGTGAGTCCGGTCGAAAAATTCAATCCCCCTTCGGGAATCGCACAAACCCGCCATTGGTACGGCGTATCGTATAACAGATTTGTGTTCGTAAAGGTGGCGGTATTTGCCGTGAGGGAATCAACAAATGAAAAAGTCGATCCGCCGTCACCGGAGCGATAGACGGCATACAACAGTTCATTGGAAGCATTGTCGGTCCAATTCAACGTCATCTTGTTCCACTTCACATTCGATGCGGCGAACGATGTCGGCACCGGAGCCGTCGGCGGCGTGAAGGTAATTTTCGAATTGCTTTCGGGCAAGGTGGAAAGATTAAAAACCGGCGTATTGGAAAATGACGCGCTGTTCGCGGTTTGCTGGACAAGCGCCTGTTTCACTGACGGCGGATACGTGGCGCTGTTGTCGTGAATGCCGACCGTGTAGGAATACGAGGCGGATCCGGCGGTCATCGTGCCATAGATATATTCAATCACGCCTGTCCCTTCATACAGTTTCACCTGGAAAGTAAGGCTCGGCGACGTATTCGACGGCACCTGCATGTTCGACCATTCCACCGTGAGGATGCGGTTCGGGAACGTTCCGCTCACCGTGTACCGGATATTTCCGTTGAGCGTTCCGCCGGACGGAACGGTCAGGTTGTCGTACAGCGGTGCAAACGTAAGCGATTGATAAAAGAACTTTTCGTTGTCATCATCATAACTATCCAGCGGCGCTCCGTTGGCGTCGTCAAATTTGTTCAGGTCCAAAAACCCGTTTGTGGAAACGTTAAATTGCGTGTATCGTTCTCCCAAAAACCAGAAATCGAAACCGATGTTCGTCAGTTCGCTCCGATTGTCGTTGATGTTGGCGCCGCCGTTCCTCCAGGAAAAACTTGTGCCGCCCGAGATGATGGAGGTCAAGGTGATCCCGGTGGAACGTGCCGGAGCATAATTCGTTACCGACCGGCTCATTCCGCCGGAAACGGAAACGGCATGCGGAGAGCCCGATGCGTTATGCGTAAAAGAGATGGAGCCGTTTTTCTCCCCGGTGGAGGTCGGAGTGAAGGTCACCACAATCGCAACGGAATCATTCGTCGTTAACGACGCACTTGTCGGCGAGACGACGAACAAAGCATTGTTCGAAGAAATCGAAGAGATGGTCAACGTACCGGTTCCTGAATTTTTTACCCACACGGTGTCCGCCACGCTGGTATTGACGGTCACGCTGCCGAACGACAAGGACGATGCGTCGGAACTGAAGGCCGGAACCGCTGCCGCCGCCGTGTTTTTGAACACTCCATTATACCGGTCGCCGTACAGGACGACCATTTCCGGTTTCCCGTCGTTGGTCACATCGCCGATGGCGACATCCTGGGAAGGATTCGACGCGGAGACGGTAAAATTGACGC
>CAZRWF010000131.1:0-5215 GCA_964603685.1 uncultured Chitinophagaceae bacterium | reverse complement strand
CCCCGGAGACTCGGGCATCAGGGCCATGCGGGGCTGCCGCAGCGCATGCGGGACTTCATCTCCCGCTCCCATAATGTATCCGACCGATGTTCCCCGTTTCTCCAATTTCATCTTCAGAACCCGGCCTTCCGCCGGAAGATGGACCGGTTGCGGCGGAATGTGATCGTGCCGGATCTGTTTCACCGCGGAACGGAATTCTTCACCGTCGATCACTGCCGTTGCGGTGATCGTGCCGGAAAGAGCCGTTGTTTCGGGCCGCAGAGTAAACGGCAGGACGATCTCTTCCCCTTTTTTCTTCAGTTGGAAGGGGTGCTCCGGTGACACAATCCATCCGGCCGGAACGCTCAGTCGTACAGTGCCGCGAAGATTCTCTCGCAGCGCCGTGATGCGGACAGCGGCCGTTCGTTCGGAGCGGTCGGTCCAGACAATATTTTTTTCTTCCAGTGCGACCGACAACGGCGGTTGAATTTCCGCCGATCGGTATTTTTCACCGTGAATGTCATCAATCCATTTGTACGTCACCGGAATCGGAAAAAGGAATTGTTCCCCCTCGATCGTCACGGCAAGGGTCACGTGCAGCGGCGGAAGAAGTTCCGCTTCTCCCGTGAGTGTCTCGTCGGAATGTGCGTACCGATGGCGCGACGAGGGGAGGACCATCCAATACGGCTGTGAATACCGTTCGCTCCGGCGGATCGTCGTCCGCACGGTCGTTCGAAACGGTTCGTTGTATCGAAGGGCCGCATTCGTCCGTTCGTCCCACGACAAAGATTCGGACCGGATGCCGGAAACTTCCATCACGATCGGCGCGCGGTTGATCGCCGAAACGGTGACGGCAATCGAATCACCGGGGGAAAAGATCGGCGCAGGGACGGTCGCTTCCAACCACAATCCGGCGCAGGCCGCGATAAGCTGCCGGACAGTGCGGATTTTTTCGTTCACCAGCGGTTCGGGTGTCAATGCGTTCAACTGATGCGAAAGTTTTACAAGGGCCGGAATGCTCTGTTCCGGATTCGACGGGCGGAATTTTTTTTGGATTTCGCGGACCGCGGCATCGACCGCCGTACTTCCGGGAATCCGTTTCCACGTAACGTCGACCCCGTCGAACAATCCGCCCGACATCGGCGCACCGGCGGTGACGACGAATTCCTGAACAGCTTTCCCTTTATTCTGCGGCGATCCCATCGCCTGGCTTTTGTGCATCGTGCGGCTGATTCCGGCAAGTTCGGTAAACGAACGGCCGAGCAGCGGTTGATATTCCCCCACATCCACGGTGATGGAAGGAAGATTTCCCGGATTGGAATTATTCCCGCCAAAACGGAAGTGATTGAACACCAGACGGTGCGGTTTCCACGGTGTGACGTACCGGAGTTGTTCCGGAAACTTGGACGGATCACCGGCAGCGGCAAACGCCTCCTGTGCGATTACGGCGGAAGCGAGATGCTGGCCGTGTCCCCCCTGCGTCGGCGAGAACCGCGTGATGATGATGTCCGGCCGGAACCGGCGGATCACCCAGACCGCATCCTTGATGACGCTGTCTCTGTTCCACAAACGGAGCGCTTCGGCGGAGGATTTGGAATATCCGAAATCGATTGCGCGGGTGAAATATTGTTCGGCGCCGTCCACCGTTCGTGCCGCCAGCAATTCCTGCGTCCGGATCACACCGAGTTGTTCCCCCAGTTCCGTGCCGATCAAATTCTGTCCCCCTTCACCGCGGGTGATGGAGAGGTACGCCGTGCGGTACATCTTCCCTTTGGCAAAATATGAGAGGAGCGCCGTATTTTCATCATCCGGATGAGCGGCGACGTACAACACCGATCCGAGGACCGAAAGGGATTGGAGAGAGAGTTGAATTTCGGAAGCGCTGCGCGGCGGCGTTTGCGACAGCAGCACTCCGGCAGCGATGATCGCTGCGACGAAAGATTTTTTCATATATTGTCGAATGATGTCCAACGTATTGGTGGGAATTCAATTCTGTACTATTACCGCGATTGTGCTGTTCGGGACAACGCCGGACGGTTGGTTCGCTCGTTCCGTCGCGGTGTCCGGACTGTTGCTCGGCATAACCTCGATCGTCTCGATGCGTCCGGACAATCTTCGTATTCTTCCGGAACCGAAACCGAATGCCCGATTCGTCACGACCGGACCGTACCGTGTTGTCCGGCATCCGATGTACACCTCCGTTCTCCTTTTCACTTTTGCATTCATCGGAACGGACCGGCGTGTGCTCCTATCGGTTCTCTGGATCATACTCGCCGTCGTGCTGATTAAAAAATTGTCCATCGAAGAACGGCTGCTGACGGAACGATTTCCCGAATACGATCCGTATCGCCGGCGGACATGGAAACTGTTCCCGTTTATTTTTTAACCATTACATCAACACTTGCTTTTTCCTTCCCGTTCACCGCAATCGTTATCCGGTGTTTTCCCGGATGGTGTTTCCGCGTGGTGAGGTCCTTAAAATTGTGTTTCCGTCGGTATTCTTTGCTGCTCCCTGCTTTGAACGGCCGCTCTTCCACCTGAAAGACCTTCGGGGAAGACGAACCGTTCCGTTTTACGAAGTACACCCGATATTCTAGCCGCAACGTCTCCGTTCGTTTTGAATGTACGACAAAATGAAAATGGACCGATCCGCCGATCTTAACGGCGGACGGGTCGACGCGAAGTCCGGAAACAGTGGCCGCCGAACCGGAACCGAATCCGAAAATCCGCAACGCAGCGGGATTCCCTTTTTTTAATTCTGTTCGCAGCGCGTGTTTCAGCACGGCGTCGACTTCGGCACTCTTCCCCGCCCACTTTCGGGCGAGCGAAAGGACCAGCGCAGGATGATCCTTGGAGATATCGTTCAAATTATTGGCGACGCTTCGGCGCACATATTCCGACGGATCATCCTTCAACCGTTCCAACACCGGAAGGATCGGAGACGGGTCCTTCTTGAACTCCGGAAGCGCCATTGCCCACGGAAGCCGCGGCCGGCATCCCTCGCTCGCCAACCGGCGGACATGCGTGCTGGAGTGTTTCGTCCATTGCACCATTTGTTTCATCATCTCTTTCGGATAGCGGACGATGAAGGGACGGACGGCGAACTCCGAACTGCATGCTTGAGTGAATAATTCGAGCGCATCAATGGACCGCGGCAGGTCTTCCAGGCCGAATTGTTCGACAAAATCGGGAAAGACCATATCGCCGAATCCTGTCCGCCGATCTTTGATCCGCCGACGGGAGACCTTCATCAAAATCCCCGCCGCTGTGCGAAAATCCTGCGGCAGTGTTCGATGCAGTACAGCGGTAATATGCCGCATGCGATCCTTTAACTCCCGTTGTTTCCACTCTGGAGTTAAGACTTCACCGGTGAATCGTTCAACATCGAACTCCGAAAAGACGGAGCGGATATCCTTCGACAATTCGGCGATGAATGAGGGATTGAAAAACTGTTCTTTCAGAGTTTCCATAATGTTTGGCTGTGATCAATATCCCTGTTGCTGCACCCATTGCGTACCGCAGATGGTCGTGAACGGGCATCCGGGACAATCGGTCTTCGGCGACGGTGTCGGCTGAAACGGGGTCTGCGGATCACGAATCTCCCTCACCAGACCGCGAATGATTGATCGAAGTTTCGGATACCATTCTTGTTGTTGTTCCGGCGTGTCGAACAGCGGCACTTCACAATTTTCTGACAGATCGTTTTTACCGAGAAAGACAAAAGCGGGAACAACTGATGCTTGGTCCACTCGTCTCGTTTCGGCATACAACATCAAATACAATGGAAGTTGCAATGAACCAATCGCCTCCTTCCACGTCTCACGCCGGTCGGGATCGAGTTCCCGGAAATCAATACGGTAATTTTTTTCGTTATGTCCCGTCTTAAAATCGATGATGTACGTGGTGGAACCGCGCGTTTCGATTCTATCGGTTTTTCCGGTGAAGGTGATGCCGTCGATTTCCGCTCTCAATTCTTCCTCCAGCGATTCGATCAATACCGGTCCGGCCGCAACAGCAGGACGCTGGATCTGCTCCAGAAAAACCGCGAGGTGACGTTCCACGCTCCGCTTCGCGAAAAACTGTTCTCCGAACTGTGTGGAACCGTACCACGAGCGGAACTGATCTTCCACCACACGGTGCAGCCGCGGAATGTCGAGATCGGCATCGACGAGAGGCCGGTCCTTCATCGGCGCAAAATATTCCTGCAGAATCCGATGCACGATTGTGCCGATGCCGGAACGTTCCACATCCCCGGAAATTTCCTCCTTTTCGCGGAAGCCGAGGACGGAAGAATAATAAAAGCGCAAACCGCACGTCAGATACGTATCGAGCGATGTGGAGGAAAAGTTCATTCCGTTCACGGCGGTGACGGCCGCAGCGCTTTTGCCGATCGCTCCGGGAAATCCGGTGGAAAGATCCACGCGGTATTCCTGCACGAACGTCTTGTCGCGCCGCAGCGAGGAATTCCGCAGTTGTTCTTCCCACTGCAGCCGCGCCGTAAATCGGCTCTGCTCTTTTTCATGGTTGTTCACATAAAAATAGTGGACCAACCGCGCCCCTTTCCGCAGATTGTCGAACAGGTACGATTTGATCTTTTCCTGATCGCGATACGTGGGAAGTCCGAGCTGTTCCCGCACGCTGAGCGGCAGCAGCACATCCTGCTGCGCTTTTCCCGGAAGCACATCGTCGTTGGCATCCAGAACGAACACCGTGTCGAACTGCAAACCGCGCGTCTCCAAAAATCCGAGCACCTGCAATCCCTGCAGCGGCGTACCGGCGAACGGGACTTCGGCCGATTCCGCAGCATGGCGGAGCAGCAGGGAATAATATTCCGGTTTATCGAATGAATACGGCGCCAGCAACGAATCGCGCAGTGCGATCAATTGTTCGGCCAGCGCTCCCACGAACGGACGGAAATACGGATGCCGGTCCGCCGTGCTCCGGTCGTTGATGAATTGCAGCACATTGAGGCACGCCCCTGCGAATTCGCCGATGGTCCGGACATCGCGCAGCGGCCGGATGGTGGAAGAGTGGATCATTTCCACATGGGTGCGAATTTCTTCGGGCGAAACTTCCTCTCCTTCACCTGTCAAACGTTGGGCGGCCTGTTCGAACAGATGCGGATCGCGTTCGATCGATTCCAGTCCGGTAAAGACCCGGCCGCCGTTCTTCACGCAATAGTCCTCAATCGCGTGAACGGCCATCCGCGTTACATCGGTCCTTGTGCCGAACAGGA
>CAZRWF010000130.1:0-5249 GCA_964603685.1 uncultured Chitinophagaceae bacterium | reverse complement strand
CATCCTTCCGAACGACGTGATTTACGGAATACTCTCCGATACGGCGGGAAAATTGTGGATGAGCAGCAATAACGGATTGTTCGTATTCGATCCGGCGGCAATGTCGGTGACCGCCCGGTACGATGTGCACGACGGACTGCAGAGCAACGAATTCAACCGGTACGAGTTTTGGAAGGATCGGGAGGGCCGGATGTATTTCGGCGGAATTAACGGATGGAACAGTTTTTTCCCGCATCGAATCGAACAACGGAATTTTCAGCCCCCCGTGGTCCTCACCGACATTAAAGTGATGAATACCTCCGTCGTTTATCCCCGGCCGGTTCCGCCCCTTTCCGGTTCTCTGCAAACGACGGAGAGTCTCACCGTGAAGCCCGGACAAATGATGATCGCATTCGAATTCGCATCGCTCGATTATGCCGCTCCGGAAAAAAATATTTACCGGTTTCGTCTGGAGGGATTGAATGAGGAATGGATATTGTCGGGGACACAACGGACGGCGACTTTCACCAATCTCGATCCGGGGTCGTACCGGTTTACGGTGGAAGGGAGTAACAGCGACGGAGTGTGGAGCCCGCATTCCGCCACGGTCGAGGTGATCGTCCTCCCTCCATATTACAAGACGTGGTGGTTCCGGAGCGGATCGATGTTGTTGGTGCTTGTTGCGGTCACCGCCGTCATCCGCGGGAGGTTCGTTCGACTTCGCAATGAGCGTGAATCACAACGGAAGTTTACCCGCCAGATCCTGGAACAGCAGGAGAAAGACCGGGAACGGATCGCGGCGGAATTGCACGACTCCCTCGGTCAAAACCTTCTGGTGGCGAAGAACAGAGCGGTGATGGGGGAACAGTCCGCCGAAGATGCCGCGGCGGCGGGAGAACATTTTCGCAGCATCTCCTCAGTGATTTCCGATTCGTTGAAGGAGGTCCGTTCCATCTCCCATGCTCTGCGTCCGTACCAATTGGACAATCTTGGTTTAACGGAAACGATCCGCTCGATGGCGGGAAAAATTTCCGGATCGACGGGGGTGGAATTTCGATTGACGGAGGACGACATCGACGGACTTGTTCCGAAAGAGCAGGAGATCAATATTTTCCGTATCATTCAGGAGTGCTGTACCAATATCGTGAAACATTCCGGTGCGTCGCTCGCCACCATCATCGTTCGCCGCACTCCGGCGCTGATTCGCATCACCGTTGCCGATAACGGAAAAGGAATGCCGGCGGCGGCACCGTCCGGCGGCGGATTCGGCATGATGGGAATGCGCGAACGGGTGGCGATGCTGAATGGAACGCTCTCCGTTTCGTCGCAACAGGATAAAGGAACCACGATCACGATCGAGATCCCACTATGAATGTCCCGCCGATCACACTGGTCATTGCCGACGATCACCCGATGTTCCGCGGCGGATTGCGTCAGGCGATCAACGTTCATTCCGACCTCTCCGTGGTCGCCGAAGCGTCGGACGGCGAAGAGGCGTTGAACGCGATTCTCCGGTGGAAACCGCGGATCGCCGTGCTGGACATGCAAATGCCGGTAAAAAAAGGATTGGATGTGTTGAAGGAACTCAGCGTCCAAGAAAGTGATACGGACGTGATCATCCTGACGATGCACGATGAGGAGGAGATCTTCAACCGCGCGATCGATCTCGGCGTGATGGGGTATGTGTTGAAAGAATCGGCGGTCACCGACATCATTGACAGCATCCGCACCGTCGCCTCCGGCCGGCAATATATCAGTCCTTCCATTTCCGGATACCTGATCCGACGGACGAACCGTTCCGCCCACTCGACCGATGTTTCCTCGCTTCTCGCCGAACTGACGACAATGCAGCGGAAGGTGTTGCAACTGATCGCGGAAAACAAAACTTCCAAAGAGATCGCCGGCCGTCTTTTCATCAGCCCCAAAACCGTCGAACGCCACCGTTCCAACCTCTGCGACAAACTCGGCATCTCGGGGAACAACGCCCTGTTGAAGTTCGTAATCGAACACAAACATTTGATGTAGCAAATTCGCCGGGGTCAATGTCGATCTCATACATTCGCTGATCCTTTTCACTTTTTCTTTCCGCCATTCTAACATTTTCCCCTCTCGGTTACACACGTTCTACACCGGACTTTCCGCATCAAACATCCAGCATCCAACATCGTGCATCCTGTATCGTGCATCCAGCATCCTGCATCCTGTATCCTGTAACCTGCATCCTGAAACCCCCCAACCTCCAAAAACCCATGGGTGCCGCCCCCCATCTGAAATTGATGGTGAGCACGGATTGAACTCCGGCGCCGTTGACGATATTTTGCTCCTGTCATTTTAAGGAGCAGGCCAATGAAAAAGATTTTGATCCTCGTTTCGCTGATTATTTTTCGTCTTGCGGCGCAGAGCGGAAACATCAGTAATACGATCGGTACGGGTGGGATCTTCACGATCAAAGATGCCAGCACGAACTTTTTGACGATTGCGCAATCCTCCGGGAATATTTCCATCCACAAAAACCTCACGCTTCCGGTCAGCACCGCTTCGACATTGGGGATCATCCTGAAAGGAACGGATCGCTTCATTCATGATTTCAAACCGTCGGGCGCCGACGGCAAAAACGTTTTTGTGGGGGTCAATGCGGGGAACGTGTCCATGTCCGGCACGGGTGCGAACTCCAGCAACAACAGCGCACTGGGTCATTCCGCGCTGCAATCGCTCACCACCGGATCGGAAAATGCGGCGCTCGGTGCCGATGCATTAAAATTGGCCGCCGGCGCGAAAGGAAATTCCGCCGTTGGCTATCAGGCATTAAGTACCACCGTCAGTTCCTGGTACAACTCCGCTTTCGGTTATCAAGCGTTAAAAGCCAATACAACCGGAGGGATCAATTCCGCGTTTGGCAATCAAGCCATGCTCGCCAATACGACCGGTCAATATAATTCCGCATTCGGTTCGTTGGCCCTTGCAGGGAACACGATCGGATCGAACAATGCAGCGTTCGGCGTTCAATCGCTGACGGCAAACACCGAAGGGGAATATAATGCGGCGTTCGGCAACCAAGCGCTTGCCGCCAACACGACCGGTTCCAGCAATGCGGCGTTCGGATATCAATCCCTCGCCGGCAATGTTTCCGGAACGTATAACACCGCATTTGGCAATCAGACGCTCACCGCCAATACGACTGCTGCCGGCAATTCCGCATTCGGATACCAATCGTTGCAAGACAACACCACAGGGATCAATTCCGCCTTCGGCTATCGCTCATTGGCGAATGTCACGACCGGTTCGTACAACTCAGCCTTTGGATACTCTACGCTGGCGTCGATCACGTCGGGTGGCTACAATTCCGCATTCGGGTTTGAAGCATTAAAAAATTCAACAGGATCCACCAATAGCGCCATGGGATATTATGCAATGACCAGTTTGGTCACCGGTGACTACAACAGCGCTTTGGGTTCCGGTGCAATGAGAAAAACGGTCACCGGTCATTCCAATACCGTGGTCGGAGCCAGTGCATTGGTCGATAATATTGACGGTGATGATAATACGGCGATCGGCACGGCAGCGCTCACGACGGCCACCGGACATAAAAATACGGCCGTCGGATCGTTTGCGGGAGCGTTTCAATCATCCGGCTCCAACAATATCCTGATCGGATATGAAGCGGAAACGCCGGATGCGCACGGCAGCAATCAGGTCAGAATCGGAAATTCGAACATCACCTATGCGGGTATTCAAGTAGCGTGGACTGTTACCAGCGACCGGAGGTGGAAAGAAAACATCGTCGATTCCCCGTTGGGATTGGAATTTATCTCGTCGCTGCGTCCCGTTTCTTACACGCGAAAAAATGATGACCGGAAAAAAACGGAATTCGGTTTTATTGCGCAGGAAATGGAACAGACCCTTCGGCAGTACGGCATCACGGAATCAGGAATGCTGACGGTGGACAACAAGGGAAATTATGAAATGCGGTACAACGATCTATTCGCGCCGATCGTTCAATCGATCCGTGAATTAAAAGAGGAAAATAGTGCGTTGAAAAACGAATTGTCGCAACTGCGTTCTGCCGTAGAAATCCTTCTTCGCAGTGAAGGCCGAAAAACCCATCCGGTTTCCGACGCGGGCCAGTCCGGGCCGACGATGGAAGGAAAGGAGGCCGTTCGATGACACGAGTTCGGAAATATTGCATGGCCGTGCTCAGTTCGTCGTATCTCCTCTGTGCGCAAAGCTCCATCGTCTTCGACGCCGGCGCATCGGTGGAAGTGACTTCCGGCGCCGATATTTGTGCGGATGAGATCTCGTTGGACGGTGCCTATTCCGGAGAAGGAACGAAATGCGAAGAAGCGCTGCCGGTAGAACTGGTTTCCTTCACCGCAGTGGTAAAAAACCGCGCCGTGGAACTTCGGTGGCACACGGCAACGGAACAGAACAATCACGGATTTAATGTCGAACGAATGTTCACTCCTGCGTACCGGACGGACAACGGATCGGGAGCCGGCGCTCCGCAATGGGAAACAATCGTTTTCATCCCCGGGCGGGGAACGACGAATGCCCCGCAGGAATATTCATTCGACGATCGTGATCTCGCGGCTGGTACCTACCGCTATCGACTGCAGCAGATCGATCTCGACGGAACATTTTCCTACTCATCCCACGCCGAAGCGGTGATTGTCCGCCAGCCGGTGACATTTGCGTTGGTGCAGAATTTCCCAAATCCGTTTAATCCGAAAACGACGATCGAATTTTCCGTACCGTATGCCGGACCGGTGACGTTAAAAGTATACAATACGCTCGGTCGTGAAGTCGCCCGGCTGTTCGACCGCTCGCTGGAAGCGGGTGAAATTTTCCGTGCGGAGTGGGATGCCACCGGGATGCCCTCCGGCGCCTATTGGTACCGGCTGGAAACACCCGCCGCGTCCCTCGTCAAACGAATGGTCCTTTTGAAATGAGGGACGTTCCCATGAAGATTCTGATCGTCGACGACAATGCGCTGATTCGACAGACCATTAAAATTCTGCTGCACTCTCCGCTGCACAGTTTCGCAGAGTGTGAGGACGGATCCCTCGCGGAATCGGCGTACGATCTCTTCCGGCCGGACCTGGTGCTGATGGATGTGAAGATGAAAACGATGGACGGCATCACAGCGACGCGGAACATTTGCCGCCGTTTCCCGGAGGCCAACGTGGTGATCGTGACCGATTTTGACGATGACGGAATCCGGACAGCGGCGGCGGATGCTGGGGCTTCGGGATATCGCATGAAAGAACAGTTGT
>CAZRWF010000129.1:0-5374 GCA_964603685.1 uncultured Chitinophagaceae bacterium | reverse complement strand
CCTCACATCGGGGCACGTACTGTAAGTTTTTTTGATTCTGCGAACGGTGTCATCGGATGCATTGTTAAAGAAAATCCGATTATCCAAACAACCAATGGTGGGCTCAACTGGAGTAAAAGTGTAATTTCAGGTCATCAGCCCATGGGGATTTGTGGTATTTCAAAAGTAAATGATTCTGTGATGTTCGGCGTGGGTCGTTATTCATCCGATGCATCGTTGGTAAAGACTATTGATCGCGGCAAAACATGGACCGGCATCGATATGAGTCCTTGGGCCACTGGTTTAGTCGATTGTTATTTTTTTTCACCGGAATCAGGATTTGTCGTAGGAGGGGGAATAACGCCTTATCCAAGTGCAACACCGATCATTTTGTTTACATCCGACGGAGGCACTTCATGGGAAAATAGATATACCGGCAGTAAAGATTCTGCATGGTTTTGGAAGATATATTTTGTCAATAAAAAAGTCGGATATGCTTCAATTGAAACTCACGTCAACACACCGGTAATTTATGTTAAAACTACCGACGGAGGAAAATCATGGCAGGAGAAGATATTTATAGAAACAAAGTTTGATACGGAGGGAATCGGATTTTATGATGAATCGAAAGGGTGGATCGGAGGGAAACGTAATCCGTGGTATGAAACAACTGACAGCGGAAAAACGTGGTATCTTGCCAATGCGGCGCTTCCGCTCAATAGTCTCAATAGAATGCGAAGGCATGATTCAACTTTGTTTGCGGCAGGAAATGGTATATATCAATATGTAAAAAAATCGACCCTTCAAGTGCGGAATCGTCCCGCTGCACCCGGTGAATTCGACCTCAAGCAAAATTATCCGAATCCCTTCAATCCTGTCACTCACATTGCATTTACATTATACACTTCGGCGTTAGTGAAAATCAAAATTTACAACAGCATTGGACAACACATTTTGTTGTTATTGGATCACCCTCTTTCGGCAGGTATATACAACATTCCATGGAATGCAGAGAATTTTCCTTCGGGAATGTATTATTATACTCTCTCCACAGACAATCAGTCTGTAACAAAAAAAATGACATTAATCCGATAAATCTCGTGTCGAAATCATTCGCATTCCTGATAATATTTTCGTTTGCTCTTTCCGCTCAATCAACAATGGAATGGTCCGTTCTCTATTCCTCTCCCCGACAAACCGGTCGGTACGAAGATATTTATTTTATCGATGCACGCCGCGGTTGGGGTGTGGCGGGTACGAGTACGGTCATCCATACGACGGACGGCGGCGATTCGTGGACGTCGTATGTCCAGACCGATTCGTTTAAACTGTATTTCCGTTCGGTCACATTTCTGGATTCTCTGCGCGGCGTCATCGGTACGTTATCCCCCGCCCATCCGATCATCGTAACGGATGACGGCGGCAAAACGTTTTCCGTACCGTTGTTTTCCGGCGTCAAGCCGGCGAAGATCTGCGGATTGTTTTTGCGCGACAGTGTGATCAACGGTGTCGGCGCTTATGACGGAACGCCGACCTATGTCCGCTCGACCGACCGCGGTGCAACGTGGACAGGAAAAGCGATGAGCGCGCAGGCTGTCTCGTTGGTCGACTGTTATTTTTTCGACGCACACACCGGGTTGGCGGTCGGCTCCGTCGGCGGAACCCGATATAACGACGGCAACTCCGTCGTTTTGCGGACAACCAACGGCGGCGCTGATTGGAGCCAGGTGTACCGCTCCGGCCGTACAAGAGAATGGGGGTGGAAAATATATTTCCTGAACGATTCCGTCGGGTATGTCGGTATCGAAGCCCGGACAACGCTCATCTATTATTTAAAAACTGTCGATCGTGGCAAGACGTGGACGGAACAATTGTTCGTCAATAATTACGATGTGGAAGGAATCGGCTTTTTAAACGAATCCACCGGATGGATCGGCGGCTGGAGCGGCCCTACGTATCAAACCACCGACAGCGGCGCAACATGGGCAAAATTTTCGGAAAGCGACTCGATGCGTTTTCTCAATAGAATTCGAAGGGTGAACGATTCGCTGCTGTTCGGCGCCGGAACGCGGATATTCCGTTATGCCCCGAAACAACCGACCGCCGTCCGACCGATGGAGAACATCGCACCGCAACATCTTACCGTGTTTCAAAATTACCCCAATCCGTTCAATCCGAACACGACCATCGATTTTGAACTTTTCAGCCATTCGATTGTTAGGATCAATATCTATAATGCGATCGGACAGCTGGTCGAGTCGGTCATGGACAATCCCAAACCTCCCGGCCGTTATCGTCTGCAGTGGATTCCCCGATCGGACCTTTCCGGCGGCGTCTACTTTTATCAAATACAGACGGAAAACGCCGTCACGACCAAATCGATGCTCTATCTTAAATAATGTCATCTCCTATCAATCCCCGACGAATCTACATCCTGAAGGATCGTCCACACCGCGACGGTACTGTTGCGTATTGGATGGGTCGCGAGATGCGGGCGCAGGATAATTGGGCATTATTATTCGCGCAATCGTTGGCTCTGAAATACAAATTGCCTCTGGCGGTAGTCTTCGTCCTCCCTTCCGAATTTTTGGAAGCGACCGAACGGGCGTACGGTTTCATTTTGAAGGGATTCCGGGAAACAGAACAGATTCTACGTGACAAGAACATTCCCTTCTATCTCATCCCGGGTATGCCGGAAAAGGAGATTCCCCGGTTCGTCCAATCACACAACGTTACCAAACTGGTTGCCGATTTTAATCCGTTGAACATCGTCGACCATTTTAAGCGAACCGTCGCCGAAAAAATCGATGCCTCCTTCTACGAAGTGGATGCGCACAACATCGTTCCCGCACGGGTCGTTTCGGACAAACAGGAATTTGCCGCGTTCACCATCCGGCCGAAATTGCATCGCCTGTTGCCGGAATTTTTGGAGGAATTTCCTTCGCTCCGAAAACATCCGTTTGATTGGCCCGTGCCGGTCCCTCCGGTTGATTGGAAGGCGGCGGATAAAAGCCTGAAAATAAACCGCACCGTCAAAGAATCATCCTGGATCATCCCCGGCGAATCAGCGGCACACAAACTTCTTCGAAAATTTATCGCCGGCTCTCTGGAGAGCTATGATACGGATCGGAACGATCCGGTGGTCGACGGGCAATCGAACCTTTCACCGTATCTTCATTTCGGTCACATCGCGCCGCAGCGAGTTGCGCTGGAGGTTGTCCGATCCGCCGGATTGCCGATTGACCGTTTGATCGATAAGGAAAAGAACGGTTCGGCAAACGGCCGCGGCTCCACACAGGCCTTTTTGGAAGAGCTGATCGTCCGGCGCGAACTTGCCGATAACTTTACCTTCTACAACAAACAGTATGAAACGCCGGAAGGATTTCCCGATTGGGCACAACGATCAATTGCCGAACACCGCAATGACCGGAGAGAGTATCTCTACACGGAAGAACAATTCGAACAAGGGATAACCCACGATCCTCTCTGGAATGCCGCACAACACCAGATGGTGATTTCCGGGAAGATGCACGGGTATCTCCGGATGTATTGGGCAAAAAAAATATTGGAATGGACCCCTTCCGTTGAAGAGGCGATGCGCATCGCGATCCGACTGAACGATATGTATGAACTGGACGGCCGCGATCCGAACGGATACGCGGGGATTGCCTGGAGCATCGGCGGAGTGCATGACCGGGCGTGGTTCGACCGTCCGGTCTTCGGCAAGATCCGTTATATGAACTTCAACGGATGCAAAAGCAAATTCGATGTGGAGTCGTATATCGGAAAGGTGAACGCGATGCGGCGATCGGAGTGATCGTCAAAAGAGAATCCCGGCGAACGCTCCATGATACGTCCGTCCGTAGTCGAGCGTGTTGTTGTTCATATTCCACTGTTGCGTTTCCGCGCGGTATCCGATCACGATCCCTTCCAGCACAATGCCGGGGACAATAATTTGCACTTCGGCTGCAAACGAGGTTTGAGATCCGTAGTCCGTGCCGAAACCTTCCGATGCGTAGTATATCGATCCGACCGCCAGCGCCTGCACTCCGATCGACCGATCAAAATATCGGAATTTCATCCCGCTCCCGATGCCGAAACTTCCGATGTCGAAATTTTTCGCGGCAACCGACGGCGGTTCGGCACGGACGTAGTTGACCGAAACGATCAGCGGAATAAGGAGGGTCGGCTTTTCTTTCCCCTTTTTTGTCAGGGGAAAATCGTTGGCCGTTTCACCGTACACGGAGAATGATTCGCGTTTATTTCCGTTCCGATCCGTGTACGTTTGAAATCCCACGGCCAAACGTCCGTTGTCTTGCCGGAACTCCACGAACGGCAGTCGCGACGAGAACGAGATAGAAGTCGAATCCACCAATGGATTCGACGACTGTTTGTCAAAAGATTGAGCATTGTAGCTCATGCCGATCGATCGATATTCGCTCATCAAGGAATATTCATAGCCGAAATCCTGCGCCCGGACGATCGTGCAGCAGAGCAGTGCCGCGGTGAGAAGTTTGATCATGAACGATAATAATATTTTTTCATCAAACATTCATTATATTTGCTGTGGATATCGGAGCAGAATGTTCCCGACGCAATGAGACTCTCCTCTCATTATCAACCCATAAAAGGTCATCATGAAACAACTTTTCCTTTCCATTTTGTTCGTCTCGGCGCTCGGTGCGCAAACAAAAGAGTTGACAATCGTTCACTGGAACGATTTTCATTCGCAAAATCTCCCCTTTACGGTGAAGACCAAAAGCCGCGTGACGAACAACGATACGACGTACCTGGTCGGCGGAAGCGGCACACTGGCGGCCTATATCAATAAATATCGTTCGGGTGCGGAGAATGTGCTGGTGCTTAATGCAGGGGATGATTTTCAAGGAAGCCCGATTTCTTCCATCACAAAGGGGAAATCACAGATTGAATTGATGACCTTGCTCAACCCGCATGCCATGCAGCTGGGTAATCATGAGTTTGATTACGGCCGAGCAGTCCTCACGGAATATCTCTCCTCTGCCTCATTCGATATCCTTGCAGCGAATATCAAGGATGAGTCGACCCAACGAACATATGCCGAACCATACACGACCGTCACCATCAACGGAATGAAGATCGGAATCATCGGATTAATGACGGAAGAACTCCATTCCCTTTCTCTTCCGGACAATGTGAAAGGACTCGCTGTTTTGCCAATCATCGAAACGACCCAGCGGCTTATTCCGAAACTGAAAAACGAAAAGGTCGATCTAATCATCGCCTTAACACACGTCGGTGTACAGGGTGACAGCATACTGGCGGTGAACGTGCCCGATCTGGACCTGATCGTCGGCGGACACAGTCACACGCCGTTGTTCCGTCCGAAAAAAGTGAATGGCGTCGTGATCACGCA
>CAZRWF010000128.1:0-5410 GCA_964603685.1 uncultured Chitinophagaceae bacterium | reverse complement strand
CAAAAAGACAATTTATTAGGAACTGAGGAAGTGAAAAGGAAAAAATAGTAATAAGAATAATAATAAATAATAAGCCCCTCTCTTTTATCCGGAGGGGCTTTTTTGTTAGTTTCAGTACCTCAGTTCCTCGAAGTTAAGTATCGCCTTTAAATACAAGGCGAAATTGTCAAGGAAGTGAAGCAGGTACTGAATTTTCATTTCCAATACTTCATCTTTCAGCGCTCAGGTCCGTTAATCCTGAACCCGAAGGGTGCTCTGGGATGGCTCCGGACGCTCTTTGCGCTTGCTTAGTTACCTCTATTGATTTATGCATAAGCGGGATATTAATACTGTTTATGGATTCCTGTAAATGCGCTTTATTCAGATGACTATAGATTAGTGTCGTGGCAATTTGTGAATGACCGAGGATTTCTTTGACTGTATATATCGGAACATTTGCTTGAACCAGTAGACTGGCAGTGGAATGCCGAAGTGAATGGAAATGCAATCCCTCATCAAGACTTGTTCTTCGAACATATTTTTTAAATCGTTTTGTCACAAGATCCGGTCTGCACGGTTTCCCCTCATATGAAAATACATACTGATTTATTTGGCTGCTTTTTCTCTTTATCAAAACCGTCAGTAAACTATCACTTATAGGTATATTTCTATTCCGTTTTGACTTGGTATTAAAAGTCTCTGTGTTTTGGACAATAATTATTCTGCGTTCAAGATCCACATGATTCCATTGAAGGTTGACAATCTCTCCTAATCTCATTCCTGTGGAAATGGCAAGAACGATGATATCATTCATCTCTGGATCATCGATTGACTCCATCAGAAGAGAAATATCATTCCATGTAAAATATTTGGGGAGTAATTCAGGAGTTTTCGGTTTTGGGACCTTCCTAAAAGGATTGGATACGATCTTTTCCCATACCACAGCTCGTTGAAAAGCACTTGCCAAATGAGCATAAAGCTTTTTTCCAGTCCACCGGGAAGTATTTTTGATCTTGTATGCGAGGAATTTTTCAATATCCTGTACACCAATATCTTTGAGCAGTACATCACCCATAAACTTGAACATTTGTTCCAAAGATATTTTATTGTTCAGGTAAGTTTTATGAGTATGAACAGAGATCGAGTAGTTTAAATATTCTTCTTTGAATATTGCGAGAGTGTATTGAAGCGATTTACTTTCGATCAACCTTTGCTGCAGATTGAACTGCCGGAGGAATTGATATGCATCGGATTTGGAAGAAGAACCTGTTGAGACTTTGCTTTTCTTCTGAGTTGTTGGATTGATGTACCAGAGGTAGTAGATCCCATTCCGTTTTGACAGAAACATTTTCGTTCTCCGATTTTTCGGAAAACTTTAGGGCAACCACTTAGGGCAACCAGTAGGGGATAAAACGAGGAGAAATGTGGAAAACGAACAGAAAAAGAAGAAAATTATTTTTTCGGGATTTATTATGATTCCGACGCTCTAACCAGCTGAGCTACCCCGCCAATTTTATTTAAGAACAGGCAGCAAAAGCGAAGTCCCTTTGGGACTGAGCTACCCCGCCTTGGAATTGATGAATTCAGAAATTGTGGAACTGTGAAATTGAAAACTTTATCACTCTGAAAATAGAAAAATCTTTTTACGTCATTTGAACCGCCGACCGGAGCGAAGTCCCTTTGGGACTGAGCTACCCCGCCTTGGAATTGATGAATTCAAAAATTGCGGATTTGTGAGATTGAAAAAATTTTCACATTGAATAATTATACATTGTGAAAATTAAGTTCATTTAACAAATTGAACACGCAACTTTCAATTGCCAATTCGTAAATTTAGTCAACCAATATAGCCATTAATTCAATTTTTTGCAAGAAATTCTCTTCCGCAGGTATCCTGAATGTTATTCCGAATTTGTTTTGCCGTCGTTATTCTTCTTCAATTCCCCTTTGCCCAACATTCCTTTGCACCCCGCGTCGATCCGGTGAAACCGCCGATGCCATGGGTGTCGCAATATGTGAATCGTGATTCGCTGGTGAATGTGATTGTGGAGTTTCGGGAAGTTCCTCTTTTTCTCTCTCAGCAAGATCCTTTGACGGCTGTTTCCGCCGATCTCTATCAACGCCGATTCGCGGAGTTCGATCGGGAATTGGAACGTGTTGCCGGAAATCGGCTCCAACGAAGTCCGCTGCGGATTTCTTCCGCGGAAAAAAAATTCTACCGCGTGTTTTTCGGCACCACAGCGTTGGTCCCGGCGGGAATGATCGGTGAGATCGAGCGTCTTTCCTTCGTGAAAAAAGTTCACCGGACGAAAACGGTCACCCCCTTTATTCAGAAAAGCGTTTCGCAGATCCGCGCGAACGAGGTGTGGAGTACCTACGGCACCAAAGGCGAGGGGACTGCCGTCGGTATCATCGATTCCGGGATCGACTATCTCCATCCGGCGCTCGGCGGAGGGATCGGTTCGGGATTTAAAGTCGCCGGGGGATTTGATTTTGTGAACAACGATGCCGATCCGATGGATGATCACGGCCATGGGACGCATGTGGCGGGGATCGTGGCCGGCGACGCCGCGGACTTTCAAGGAGTTGCACCGAAAGCGAAATTGTTCGCATTTAAAGTTCTCGGTGCCAATGGAAGCGGCAGCGAAGAGAACATCATCGCCGCGATCGAACGGAGCGTCGATCCGGATCAGAATAATGATCCGTCGGACAAGCTGGATGTCGTCAATATGAGCTTGGGGAGTTATTACGGCGACGCGGACGACGCCATGAGCACAGCGGTCGACAATGCGGTGAAACTTGGTGTGACGTTCGTGCTGGCCGCGGGGAACGACGGTAATGCCGAACAGGTGCAGGGGAAGGAGAACAACTATTATTATACCGGACTGGAATCGATCGGCAGTCCCGCTTCTGCCCGTCTCGCCATCACGGTGGCCGCCATCGATTCCGTGAACAAGATGGCATATTTTTCTTCGAAAGGCCCCACGCGCAAATATTACGGCATGAAGCCGGACGTCGCTGCTCCCGGAGTGAATATCCGCTCCACAATGCCGGGAAATTCTTTCGGCATTAACAGCGGTACCTCCATGGCCTCCCCGATGATCGCCGGCGTGGCGGCGTTGATGCGCTCGGTAAACAAAACGCTCACCCCGGCGCAGATCAAATCGCGCATCACCGGCACCGCAGTCGATCTCGGATTCCGTCCGGTGCTGCAAGGAGCGGGGCGTGTGGATGCGATGCGGGCGATGGGGACGGCAACAATCACCGAACCGACGGCGATCGGATTCGGATTGGATGATCCGGCGCAGTCGACCTGGACGAAAGTCGAAACGGTCAAAGTCACGAACAAACGCGATATCATGGTGAATTATTCGGTCCATTTCACGCCGACCGCCGCCGGCATCACGATCACCGCCGCACCGCAAAATTTTTCGGTGCCGGAAGGGGGATCGCAGAACGTGCTGGTGACGATCGCCGTCAACAACGCCGTCATTCCGATCGTGGATGAGGATATTCTGCTTCATCATGGCAGCATGATGCTCCGCGGCGGCGGGGACACGCTGCGTCTTCCGTGGATGTTCGCCCGGACCACGCGTATGATGCTGTCGTTCAGCGAACCGGATGCGGAGTTCGTCGGATCCAGCTTCAATTATTATGTCACACCGGTCTACAATAAGTTTTATTCCCGCATCCGGTGGATCGATGCCGTGACGGCGGAAGTGAGCGGTGCGTTTTTGGATACGTATGATTTCGGCGTCTATTTTCCCGGCAGCGCGAAGTTGGTGGTGAAACCGGGATTAACCTTCACCGGTGCGCAAACATTTTCGTTTAACGCCGCCGAAGCGGTCCATCCGGTGACGTTTAATGGAGTGGATGAGAACAATGTTCCGTTGTCGTCGTACACCAATGTTCAACGAAGTCTTCGGATGGATATGCCGAACGGATTTGTCTTCGCCGGATTGAAGGAGGGGGAAAAAACACTCTTTGTCAGTCCGGCGCCGGCGTCGTTCGGGTTTCGGGGATTCGAAGCGATGATCGATCTGACGGATGCGAAAAAGGTGATCCTGCCGCAATATACGCAGTTCAACGGTATCGGCGGACCGGTGTCGTTGACGAACGATCCGTCGCAATACATCGATCAAATCATTCGATTCCGGATGCCGAATAATGTCGCTTCGACCCGTGTTTTTTCCGATGTAATCACGTGGGACAGGACTAATGACGAGATCTATTATAACACGATTGTGCTCGGCGTCGATACCGTCGCCGCCGTGAACGGCGAATTCGCCTTCGGCCTTTCGTTGATGAAGCCGCCGACCGAATCGTACGGCGCGTCGATCTCATTCCATACCAACAGCACGTACGCACAAGGATTCGACCTCGATCTGTCGACGCGATATTTTTCGATCCGTCACGACAGCATCCTGCTCGGATTGCCCAATCAAACCGGAATCACGTCTCCCCGTTCACCGGATGGAGGGACGCTCCGGTTCGGCGAAGCGCCGGTTTTTGTCATGAACTTGTCGTACAACAATGCGTTCGGAACATCAATCCACTTTAATCCGCTCTTCTTCGGAGGTCTGGGAGAACTCCGGTACAGCGACATCTCCCGGGACGCGACCTATGCGATCGTCGACGGAGCGGGAGAGGTGGTCGCTGAAGGCCGGTTGGATGATTTTCCGCGGGAACCGTTCCAGGCCGCCGCGGCGAAATACCGCCTCCATATCCAGTCCAAAGGATATATGGTGCGCAACGCCGTCGGCACGGTGCTGTTGACGAATGAAGTGGATCTTGCGAAAGAGATTGCCGACGCTCCGTACATCACGTCGTTGGCATTATTCAACGGCTCTTCATCGTACGGCAATTCCTTCGTCCGAAACGAGCCGGCGTCGCTTCGCTTCTCGTCCAAAGTTTTTCATTTTCCGAATCAGTTTCCGGTAACCGATTCCACGAAGGCGTACTACCGCATCTTCGGAACAAAAGAGTGGACTCCGCTGCCGGTCGCCGTGACGGCCAAAGACATCGATAAAGAGGGGGCGATCTTTACTGTTCCCCTGGCGGCCGCAACGGCGGTTGATTCCGTCGCCGTCGATCTGAAGATCCGCATTGTGGATGGCTCGGGAAATGCAACGGAACAGATCCTCTCTCCCGCATTCTCCGTCGGTAACTGGATTCACGACGGAACGACGCCGGTGGATGAACGGCCGGTGAGTGTTCCCCGGCAATTCGTGCTGGAACAGAACTTCCCGAATCCTTTTAATCCGGCAACGTCCATTCAGTTCGAGATTCCGTCCACAAGCCATATACGGTTGGCGGTATACGATCTGCTCGGCCGGGAAATCAAAGTCATCGCGGAGGGTGTCCGACCTGCCGGAAGATATACGGAACGATTTGCGGCGTCGGAGTTGGCCAGCGGTGTGTATTTTTACCG
>CAZRWF010000127.1:0-5455 GCA_964603685.1 uncultured Chitinophagaceae bacterium | reverse complement strand
CTCCGCGTCTCCGCGTTTAAAACCACCTTTGTGTCTTTGTGTGAGCAATCATCATGCAACACTCACCGCAGCAGCACCATTTTGTGCGACGATACAAACGCTCCGGCGGTCAGCCGGTAAAAATAGATGCCGGAAGCAAAACGGGCGCCGTTCCAGCGGACCGAATGCCCGCCGGCGGAAAGTGTGTGATCGATGATCGTGTCGATTTTTCGTCCCAGCAGATCGTACACGGCAAGTGTAACGTGGCCGGCGGACGGGATCAAAAACCGGATGGTGGTTTCCGGGTTGAAGGGATTCGGGAAGTTCTGTTCCACTCTCCATTGTCCGGGAACCGGGTACTTCCCGTCGCCGCGGACGTTGGTCACCGGATCGTACGACACAAAACGGACCGCATCGGCGCAGACGACAAAATTGGTCGTCGCAGCGTCGGTGATCGTCACCGCATCGGTTGTGTCGCCGGAAAATGTATAGGTCCCCACCGTCACCCATTTTCCCGCATTTTTGCTTTGATCCATCCGGACCGTATCGGTGCCGTTGTGATGGCGGATGATGAACGGGGTATCTTTGCTGTTCAGCGAAAAATTCACCCACCAGGCCTGGAGTTCCAGCGGAACGTTGGCGGGAAGATTGGCCGGACGAATGACGGCCCGATTTTGTCCCGTGCCGTTCTGCGCCACTTTGGCTTTCGTCGTTCCCCAGTACCCTGCCGTGTTGTTTTCGATCCATCCGGTGCCGGTCATCGTCACTTCGGGATCGCCCGTGTCGATGATGCGCTGATACGCCGGCAGCAGCGGGAAGCCGGAGGAATCGATCGGCACCACCGCGAGGACGGAAGGAATGCTGCGCGTTTCACTCGGCGTATTCACCAGAGCATATCCGCCGGATGTTTTCGCCGCCATTTGTGTCGAGCCGCCGCCGTCCAGATTCATCGCCTGCACACAGCCGAGATCAATCATCACTTCCGCCAGTTCCGGCAGGGACAGACCGGCGCTCACTCCCCGGCCGTCCACCGTCAGCAAAATAATCCGGTTATCCGCCGTAAAACCGACCGCCGTGCGGGGATCGGGATTGTCCCGCCCGACTCCGGAGCCGAACATCACTTCTTCGTCGTAGGTGATGTGGACTTGCGACTGTTTCACCAGCCGCGGAGCGCCGCCGATGCCGACAAGGATGCTGTCGTACTTTTTTCCATCCGCGATGTTCGGCGCGGGGGCCGGTGTCGACGGCGTGTTCGGCGTCGGTGCGGTGTAGCGGTAGATGTCCCGCGGTGTATTGCCGAAGTGATAAATCCAATCGATCGCCGGTTTCCGGGTAATGTCCAGACTGAAAAACGAACGGGTCATCGTATATGCCCCCGCCGTACGGGTAACACCGCCGATATTTTTCGCCACAAGCGAATCGGGATACACCACGGCGGAATAGGAAACGCCGGGACCGAAATATCCGCCGTTCACCATGGCGATGGCGCCGATTTTTTGCGCGAACGGTACGGCGGAGAGAAATGCGGATGAATAATAGGGACGCACCGCAAATTCTTTGCGGGAGTTGTCCACTTCAATGTACTGCAGATGCACCGTGGGCGAACTTTTTTCCCCTTTGAAAATTTTCACCCCCGCCGGAAGCGAAAATTGGGAGGAAACGTCGGTCCAGACGATCTGCGGACGGAGCGGGGAAACAAGGAGAAGAAACAATAAGAAAATTTTCATCGCAGCAGCAGCATTTTTTTCGTGAGCGTCGCTGCACCGGTGTGCAGACGATAGAAATAGAGTCCGGACGGGAATCCTCCCCCGTTCCACGTTACGCTGTGCACACCCGCCGGGAAATTCCGCTCCGCCGCTGTTGCTACCCGCCGACCGAGCAGATCGTACACTGCGACGGACGCCGGTCCGGCCGACGGCAATCGGAAGCGGATCGTTGTTTCGGGATTAAACGGATTCGGAAAGTTCTGCCCAAGCCAAAAGTTATTTGGTTGGGCGACGGTAAAATTTCGATCCGGCGCTCCCGTCACGGTGATCGTCGGACTCAATTTCCGGTTGACGATGAGCATCACCGCATCGGCGCTGACGCTTCTGTTTGCGCCGATGTTTTCGTTGCTGAGACGCAAAACTTTCCTCTTTCCTTTGTGCAAATACGCATCTCCCACCTTCACCCAGCCGGTGTTTTTTACGTTCTGCTGATCGATCAACACTCTGCGGGAAGTCCCCGACGAATCGAACAGATCAAACGGCGCCTTCAACGTGCGGATGCCGCTCGTCACCTGATACGCATACACTTCGTACCATCCGGAGGCGGGGACATCCATCGTGTATTCGATCCATTTATTCTCCGCCGAATCGGCAGCGAAGGAAAATCCGGCAAACCCTTTGATGTTCGTCGTCACCCAGCCGTCGGACTTCACCACGCCTGAATCCCCTTCGTTGATGATGATCCCCGGCGTGCGCCATCCGGCGGGACGGCCCGGCATTTCCGCTTTGGTTGGATAGGCCGTTGTGCGAAGATAATTATTGTAGGTGGCATTCAGGTCCCCGTAATACCACCAGGCATTTCCGAACATTCCCCGCGTGCGGGTGGCGGTGACCATGGACTGCAGTTCGGTGGTCGCCACGGCGTTGCCGTTCGGCGCGAAAGCGAGTGCGGGGAAAATTTTTTCCTTTTTGGTAATCGAGCGGATGGGATTGCTGAAGATATAATTGAGATACGCATTCAGCGTGTTGGCGCTGCTCACATACATTTGCACCTGCACATGGTCCACCGAACCGGTCTCGACCCATTGGAACCAATCCTGCAGATTGTCATTGTAGGATTGGTAACTCGACGAGCTGTAAAATCCCGGCGCGTTCGTCACCATTACGTGCGGATTGATCGCTTTGATGGAATCGTACGCCCGCCGCATAAAATTGTTCAGGATGTCGGCGCGGAATCGCATCCACTCCGGATCGGCGGCATTGGCGGGAGGTGCGGCGCCACCGTGGGACGCTTTCCAGAGACTGTCCGTAAACTGGTCGTAGCCGTACACGTTTCCCGCGTAGCGGATCCGGTCGAATTCGATCCCGTCGATGTCGTATTTTCTGGCCACTTCCATATGAAGATCGAGCAGGAATTTCTGCACGTCGGGACGGGAATGGGCCATCCAGTAGAAATTTCCGCCGCTGCCGAGAGGATTCGCCTCGCTGCCGTCCGATTTTTTTGCCGTCCATTCCGGATGAACATCGAAAATTTTTCCCTTTCCGCTCGTGCCGGGAAGATAACCGTCGAATCCGCCGACGAAGCCGTATTCGAACCACGCCTCCACGGACATTCCGCGGCGGTGCCCTTCGGCAATCGCTTCGGCGAGGATGTCGCGTCCCGCATACAGCGGATCGATGGTCAGTCCGGTTTTTTGAAAGAACACATCACTTTGAAACAGCGGATAACCGCGGCTCCAGGCGTTGACGTACACGACGTTAAAATTCATCGATGCGAGCGAATCCATAATCGCCGCGATATTCGCTTTGTTCGTCAGTTCGTTGCGCGAAAGCCAGATGCCGCGGAGTTCCTGCGCAACGGAGATGGAGGAGAAAAGAAGGAAAAGGAAAAGATATTTTTTCATGATCACAGCCGTTACGTGAGGGAATATTTCGTATGGAAAATGTACGGATAATCGCACTAAGTCACAAAGGACACTGCGATGGGTGAGATGTTTTTTACCGTGGAGAATTCAACGGAAACCTTGTCAAGGTTTCTTATTATCTGGTGCTGATGGGCTTCGCTATTCGGAGTCACTCTTCGACTCCTCGCTTGTCCCTTCGGGACATCGCTCGTCGCTCAGAGTGACTGCCGTTTTATTATGTTATCTGTGGTGAACCTCTTTTTGTGACTTTGTGTGAGATTCTTAAACAACCGAATCTGGAGATTCGGTTTACCTTTTTCATCCGTGCAATCTGTGGCATTGTTTTTTGTGCCCTGCCCCTTTGGGGCTTTGTGTGAGTTTGTTTAACAACCAAATCTGGAGATTCGGTTTACCTTTTTTATCTGTGAATCTGTGGTTAATCCCTTTTCATTCCGCAGAACGGGAAGGAGCAAGACGAATGAAAATCGGACGCAAAATAAAATAGATGGCGAAGCCGGCGGGCGGAGCGGCGAGGGACCAGGCGACGATGGCGCGCATGTTGGTCCACCACAAGGATTGGATCGCGCCGAACATATCCGCCTGCAGCATGGAAAAAATCTGCACCAGATCGATCGGCAGCGGCGGCTGCCGGAAGAGAAATTCCCCGGCACGGATGAACGGAATGAACAACACCAACTGCAGCGGATAGGCGAAATAATTGATCAGCTGGATCGCCGGCATGTTCAGACGGAGTGCCACGGCCGCAACGGTGCAGAGGATGGTTGTCGACCCGAGCACCGGAAACGTTCCGAGCGTCACCCCCAGCGCAACGCAGAGAGAAAGTTTTTCCGGAGAAAGCCCCTGCTGCAAAAACGCAATCAACGGCGCAACAAGGCGGCGTTCAAAAAACCGGACAATCGGGGAAAATTTTACCACAGATTCATAGATAAGAGTGAAAAAAAATGCCACAGATTTCACAGATGAAATTAATTATCGGTGTAATCTGTGTAATCTGTGGCAACCATTCTTAAAACATACCCAGGTATCTCTTGGTTCAATAGTCGTTTGTAGAATTTTCAACCTTCCGCACGAAAAATCCTCTCAAAATCGTCAAAAACAGACCCCTCCATCCTGGCAAGCCGGTTGTTCCTCCTACGGTATCACCATAATAAAAGGATCTCCCCATGAATGCAAGATTTGTCACCACCCGGACCCAGTCGGCGTTTCCCACCCAATTCACCATTCAGGATGAGGAAAAAGCGCGGATTATGGAAAAGGTCTACAACAGCGATGTCTTTAAAGAATTCATCCGGCAATGGGGAGATGCAATGAACAAATCGGACCGGCGTTCGATCTGACAAGCCGGGCCATCACGTCACCATAGGGGGTAATATGAATGACCGATCACACACGAATGATCAGCGATACAAAGGTCCGTTGACCACTTTGGAAGATCTGAAGAAAAAAGCATTCATGAACGAAGTGCGGACGAACGATCTGTTCCAGAAATTTATCCGGGAATGGGGTCTCGCCCTGGAAAAAGTGGAACAAGAACGACGAATGGCTAAATCCGGATAAGAGAATTTTGCCACAGATTTCACAGATAATCATTCTCATCCGTGAAATCTGTGGCTTTTCTTTTTTGTGGCTTTGTGTGAGATGTTTTCAACGCTGAGACGCGGAGGCGCGGAGAATTAAAAGGTGACCGTCACCTCGCAGGTGCCGGTCACCTTCGTTATAAGGTTTTTCTTTGTGCCTTTGTGTGACACTCTTTGCGGCCTGCCCCTTCGGGGCTTTGCGTGAAATGTTTTTAAACGCTGAGACGCAGAGGCGCGGAGAATTCGACGGAAACCTTGACAAGGTTTC
>CAZRWF010000126.1:3539-5720 GCA_964603685.1 uncultured Chitinophagaceae bacterium | reverse complement strand
TCCTGCGGTCAAAAAAAATTCCGCCGGGAAAATTTCCGTCTGCGCCATTTTTTGCAGGAAAGTCTCCGCGAACATCTTCAGCTCGACAATAAGGTCGTGCGCAGTCTCATTCCATTGTTGATACGGCCGGGATTCCTGACCCGCGAATATATCGAAGGACGGCAAAAACGTTTTGTCAAACCGATGTCGCTGTTTCTTTTTATCAATCTTTTTTTCTTCCTGTTCGGTTATCAGATGGGCTTGTTGAAGTGGAAAACGGACGGCATCGCGACGGCGGCGGAACACGAAATCATCCGCCTCAAATCGGTGGCGATCGCTCTTCCGGAGGCCGAGATGAAAAAAAAGATCGATGACCGGCTGTCGCAATTCCAGCGCAGTATGTTTTTTGCCGTCATTCCCGCTTTCGCCGTGATTTTGCAATTAATGTTCACGCGGCAGCGAAAATATTTTGCGGAACATCTGGTCTATTCCATCCACTTCTTTTCCGCGTTTCTCATTGCTCTTCCGATTGGAATTATCGTGTTAATTATTGTGGTGGAGATATTTCCCGCCGACCACGGTTCCCGCTATTTGATGAAAGACTCCTTTTTGACCCTCTTTGCCACGTTGTTGATGTTTTTGTACCATGTCATCGCCATTCGGACGGTCTTCCGGGAGTCCTGGCTCTTCGCCGCACTCAAAGGAGCGGTCGTCAGTGCGGCCGGACTTTTCGTGACGATATATTTGGCGCAGCGCGTGTTGTTGTGGCTCACGCTGAAAACGGTGTAAACGTTCCTTTTTTCTTCCTCTAAATTTATTTATCTTTTTTCCATTCCGACACACACCTCCATAAAACTGGCTAACGATTATGTCCACTCTCGATCAGCTGTGCATCAACACCATCCGTACCTTGTCCATCGACGGCGTTCAGAAAGCGAAATCCGGCCATCCCGGCATGCCGATGGGAGCGGCGCCGATGGCGTATGTGTTGTGGACAAAATTCCTCCGTCACAATCCGGCGGATCCCCGCTGGTGGAATCGCGACCGGTTTATCCTCTCTGCCGGACACGGTTCGATGTTGTTGTATTCTCTTCTCCATTTGACCGGATATGACCTTCCGATGGAGGAATTAAAAAAATTCCGGCAGCTTGGGAGCAAAACGCCCGGCCATCCGGAATTCGGACACACGCCGGGAGTAGAAACCACCACCGGTCCGCTGGGACAAGGATTTGCCAACGGCGTCGGAATGGCGATCGCACAAAAATATCTCGCGGCAACGTTCAACCGGCCCGATTTCCCGATTTTTGATTATCACATTTACGGTATTTGCGGAGACGGCTGTTTGATGGAAGGGGTCGCGTCCGAAGCGGCATCGTTGGCCGGTCATTTGAAATTGGGGAATATCATTTATCTGTACGACGACAACAATATCAGTATCGACGGTAGTACGAATTTGGCCTTTACGGAAGATGTCGGTGCCCGGTTCGAATCCTACGGCTGGCACGTGCAGACGGTGCATGACGGGAACAATATCGAAAAGATCGAAACAGCGATTTTGCATGCAACGCAGGTGACCGACAAACCGTCGTTGATCAAGGTGAAGACGCACATCGGATACGGCAGTCCGAACAAACAGGATACGCACGACGCACACGGCTCGCCGCTCGGCGAGGACGAAGTGAAATTGACGAAAAAAAATTACGGATGGGACGAGAATAAATTCTTTTTCGTCCCGGAAGAAGCGGCGGCTGCGTTCGGCCGTTCCGTCGAGTCCGGAAAACTCCGGCAGCGTGAATGGGAATCGATGTTCGCCGCATACAAAAATAAATATCCGGACCTTGCCGCCTCGCTGGAGCGGTCTGTCGGCGGCGCGTACGGCGAAGAATGGAAAGCGGCGATCCCGGTATTCACCGCGGAGAACGGTTCCATCGCCAGCCGCGAGGCATCGGGAAAAGTCCTGGCCGCCATCACGCCGTTATTGCCGACCATGGTGGGAGGATCGGCCGATCTTACGCCGTCCAACAATACCTTCGTGAAGGGGATGCAAAATTTCGGTCCGGACCAATTCGGCGGACGGTATCTGCGGTACGGCGTGCGGGAACATGCGATGGGATCGGTGATGAACGGCATTGCTTTGAGCGCCGGGATGATTCCGTACGGCGGCACGTTTATGATCTTTTCCGAATATATGCGGCCGCCGAT
>CAZRWF010000126.1:0-3439 GCA_964603685.1 uncultured Chitinophagaceae bacterium | reverse complement strand
CGGCAAAAGCTGCCGTTTATCGACCGGACGAAGTATGCCGCTGCGGACGGGACCGAAAAAGGAGCGTATGTGCTGGCGCAAACATCCGCAACGCCGGAGATTATCCTGATCGGTACCGGATCGGAAGTACAATTGGTGTTGGCCGCGTACGAACAACTGTCGGCAGAAGGACGTTCGGTCCGCCTGGTGAGCATGCCGTCGTGGGAACTGTTCGAGCGGCAGTCCGCCGAGTACCGGCAATCCGTCATTCCGGCCGATCATCCCCGGCGATTGGCTGTGGAAGCGGGCGTGTCGATGGGATGGCATAAATATGCGACGGAAACGATCGCGATCGATACATTCGGCCAATCTGCTCCGTACGAGGCGCTCTTTTCCCATTATGGGTTGACGAAAGAACAGGTCCTCTCCGCAGCGAAAGCGATGTTACAACGATGAAAGTCTCGCTCATCAACGATCTGCCGGCGATCTTTGTCTCCGCTCTTATCTGTTTTTCGCTGACCGCTTTTTGGTTCTCACCGGCCCTGTTCGGCACGGTCCGCCGGTCGGAGCTGCAAAAACGGGACATCAAGATTCCCGCCGAGATTGATCTCCGTTCATATGCTCTTCTGTTTGGCGCCATGCTCCTCTTTTGCGGAGCGCTGGATTTTATCGTTCAGCAATTTTCGGTGGCGGGGATCGGCAAAGTGCTTTTCGTCGGAACGCTGCTCGGCGTGATGCTGTCGGCCATCCATGCCGCCACACATGTGGTGTATGAGCGGCGTTCAATCATATTGTTTGCCATTCATACAGGACATTATCTCGCGGTGTCGATTGTCGGTACCGCCGTTCTATCTATGTGGGAATAACATGAAACTTTTCCTTTTGATCATCCTATGTTGTTCGTTTGTCCCGGCGCAATCGCTGAAACCGGAATTGGTGGTGCTGATCTCCATCGATCAAATGCGCGCCGACTATTTTGAGCGGTACGGGAAATATTTTACCGGCGGTTTACACCGGCTGTATACCGCCGGCGTCGTGTACACGAATGCCGATCTGAATTATGCTTCCAGTGAAACCGGACCGGGACATGCGGCGCTTGGTACCGGATGTTATCCGTGGAAAAGCGGAATTCACGGAAATGAGTGGATTGACCCGGTGACAAAACGAGCTGTCTACTGCGTGGAAGATTCGACGGCAAAACCGGTGGCGGGCGAAGGAGGGGGATTTTCTCCGAGAAATCTTGCGGTTCCGGCCATCGGCGATTGGTTGAAAAAAAGTTCGAAAAATTCCAAAGTGATTTCGGTCTCCTCCAAAGACCGTGCGGCCATCTTAATGGGCGGGCATCGGCCGGATGGGGCGTATTGGTACGGGAGAAAAACGGGGACCATGGTCACCTCCGATTATTATCGGACATCCATTCCGCATTGGGCCGCAGATTTTAACGCGTCGGGGTGGATTGAAAAAAATGTCCCGGCAGCGTGGACGAAGATGCTTCCCGAATCGGCCTATGCCGCCATCGGACCGGATGAATTTTCCGCCGAACAGCCGTGGAAAGGAAAGACGGCATTCCCGTTTGAATTTACACCCGGCAAAAAACATGAACAAATGATGGGTACGCCGTACGGGGATCATTTTGTGATCGATTTTTCGTTTGCGGCAATCGCCGGAGAGCGGCTGGGGCAGCGGGGAACAACCGACCTGTTGTGCATCGGACTCTCCAACTGCGATTATGTCGGTCATGCCAGCGGTCCGGACAGCCATGAAATGTTTGACCTCCTTCTGCACGTGGATCAAGCGCTGTCCAAACTGTTTGCGGAATTGGATGCAAAAGTCGGGAAGGGCAAGTACATCGTCGCTTTGAGCGCCGATCATGCCGTTTGTCCGTTGCCGGAATACAACGCGCAATTTCGCAATATCCCGGCGAAACGGTACAATTATGCGACCGAAGTGAAACAAAAGGTCGATTCTCTTTCTGCGGTGTTACAACAAGAGCTGAAAAGCACCGAAGAGATCCTGATCAAAAACTCCTTCATCAATTATGCGGCCGGATATGCGGCAGGTTGGGACAGTCTGCGATTGGAACAGCGGGTAAAAAAAGGATTACTCGAGATTGAAGCATTCGCGGATGTCTATTTCCGCCGGGATATGATCAGCAACGCACCGTTGTCGCAACCGTATATTCAAAAGTTCCGGAACAGTTATTTTTCCTCCCGCGGCGAAGATTATCAATATCGAATCCGTGAATTCTCCATCATCTCGTCACGGACCTTCGGAACGACGCACGGATCGCCGTACCGGTACGACACGCATGTCCCGCTCATCTTCTGGTGGGAAGGTGCCGTTCCGCAAAAAATCTCCCGCGCCGTCACCACTTCCGACGCCGCACCGACATTGATCAATTTTGCCGGTTATCCGTTTCCTTCCACCATCGACGGGGTGGTGTTGAAGGAAGTGTCGAGGTGAGAAGGCGGCCGGCAGACAATCAACAACAAATTTTTTGACATAAGATTTTAATTTCCTCCATTCATTATAACATTATCAATTATAAATTATAGATTATAGATTATCCATTATTCTCATCTCAGCACCGCAAACCGTTAACACTCATCCAAATTTCAGACATTCTTTTCCGGCATGTCCAAACTCACTCCGAAAATCATTCTCGAAGGGACACGGCTGACGCATAAGACCGATCTTGCGTTCGCATTGAATGAACATCCCCGCATCGTCGGTCCGCGAAAGTATCAATACCACTCTCCGTTGATCTCGGGGGAATGGTGCGCGTTCACTAATGTTCCGTGGGGAAGAGGATTGATCAATTTTGAATTGTCCGAAGAACAACAGGCGATGGAAACGTATCACACCTGGCTTCGGCTGTTCGAGTTGCAGCGGTATTATTCGTGGATCATCGATCGTTTTCACATCTCGACGATGATGTATCAGCGGAAATATTGCGGAAGGACGTACGATCTTCGCTGGATCGAAGAACGGCTGCTGCCGCTCGGATTTCATCTCGTCTTTTGTTACCGGACGCCCGATTCTTTTGCCGCAGCGAAAAAAGAACGTTTAAAGGTCTCCGGCAATCCGAAACAATATGACCGCATGGAGATCTTTCTGGAAGAGCAGGAAATGATTGCGGAATTGGCAGCACAATCGATCCTGCCGACGTTACGGCTCGATGTGACCGATCAATCGGTCGATCAACTGGCAGATACGGTGGCGGATTGGATGGAAAAAAACGGCGGCTTGTACATGAAACATTGAAGATTGATAATCATTATCGTACAATTTTAGCGATATGTTATTATCGACCAAATTAACCGAAAACTTTCGACAGAATCTCTTTGCCCTTATTGATGGTGAATATACACACCATCAAATCAATAATATTGTTTCCATCTGCCATGCATTTGCTATTGTTTTACTAAAAAAAAGGCTTTCCTCCGGCAAATTGAATCTT
>CAZRWF010000125.1:0-5723 GCA_964603685.1 uncultured Chitinophagaceae bacterium | reverse complement strand
GGACGTTTAGCTCAGTTGGTTCAGAGCGTTCGCCTCACACGCGAAAGGTCGTAGGTTCAAGTCCTACAACGTCCACAATAAACCCAAGAGAAATCTTGGGTTTTTCTTTTTTATGCAATGGAGTCCCGCCCGCAAAAGTGGTGGGAGAGTAATTTCAGCATTACTCAGGAATATCGTTCGAAGCCCGCAATCTTAGTTCCAACCTCTCCCCTTACCAAATCTCAAACCGAAATACTTTCGGATGTATCTTTGAAAAAGGTTTCGGTCAATACATTGCGGAAATCCGAATCCTTCCTATATTGCTGACCAACGTTATCGTTTGATATGCACAGATCACTGAAAATTTTTTTCCTAACAATCGCGCTTTTGTTGATCGCCGCATCGGTTGCCGGATTATTCTGGTGGGAAACCAACGGACCCGAACTGATCGCCTCGGCGTACAACGGCACGTCGGTGGAGATGGTGAATACCTACGTCGGCATCCACAAACGGATTGCCCCGGAAGAGCGGGACCTGGAATATTTTCTCGAACACGGACTCCCGGTGCTGCCGCGGTTGTTCGGCGGCATCATCGTTCTGATGCTGTTCCTTCTGGCCGCCGAACGGTACGGCAAAAATATCATCCGAAGTTTTTTTACGGAGGCCGCCCATCCGGTACACCTTGCGGTGTTCCGTATTGTGCTGTTCTCGGCGATCTTTTTCTACGCCGACCTGCCGCTTCTCCTCCGCTTTGCCGCATTCCCCTCCGAATTGATGATCGCACCGCCGGGAATGAAATGGTTTCCTGCCGTTTTTCCGTTCGATCAGGAGAGTGTCCGGATTGTTTCGATCATTTTTTTTACCGCCTGTGTCACCGGAATCGCGGGATTGTATTCCCGGACCTCCGCCGTTATCGTAACGGTGCTCGGTGTGTATGTTCTCGGCATCCCGCAGTTTTTCGGAAAGATCGATCACTACCACCACCTGCTGTGGTTCTCCGCTGTTCTGGCGGCGAGCCGGTGCGGCGACGCTTGGTCGATCGATGCGATCATCGCGAAGAACAATCAGGGCACGACGACGCCGCAGCCATCCGTGGAATACCAGCTTCCGCTCCGCATCATTATGGTGTTGATGGGAGTGATATATTTTTTTGCGGGATTTTGGAAATTTGTGATCGGCGGCGTGGAGTGGGGAACGGGTGAACCGATGAAAGAATTGCTTTACGCGCAATGGTTTCGGCTGGATTGGATGCCGGCGATAAGAATCGATCACTATCCGGTTCTCTGTTCGATGGCCGGAATCGGCGTGATGGCATTCGAGATCGCATTTCTCGTGATGATCTTTTTCCCGCGGCTGCGCGCGGCGGCGGCGATCGGCGGTATCGTTTTCCATCTCTCCGTCTACTTCTTCGCTCACATCAATTTTTGGACGTTGATGCTTTGTTACGTGGTGTTTGTTGATGTCGACGGACTGAAAAACAAAATCCCTTTTTTCCGTCCGGCAATTGTTCCTCACCGGACGACCGACAACAATTCTTTTTTCTTCCGGCGAAACAAACCGTTGGTGATCGTAGGACTGACGCTCTTCTCATTCAACACGTTGTGCGGATTTTTGCTGATCGATTCGTGGCCGTTCGCCGTGTACCCCACCTTTGCCTCCGTCGGGGAGAAATATCTTCCATCGCTCACCATTCGGTTGACCCAGGCGGACGGTTCGACGATCGACCTGAATCCGTCGAAACACAAAGAACTTCAACGCGCGTTCCGGCCTTCCCGTTTGATGGGATTGACCCGCCAGATTACCTGGGAAACCGATTCCGCACGGGTGAGAAATAAAGGGATCGCGCTGCTCTCACTCTGGGGAACCGTGGACGCGCGGATCAATCATGCATCGTCCATCTCTCTATACCGCGACATGAACACTGTTGTTCCCGAAGAACAACATACCAACCCGCTCCGCCGTCAACTCTTGTTGACGATTGAACCTCAACATTTCGGCCAACACTAACACTCACATCGGATGATCAATCCGGACTTATCGGATGGAATTTTTCCATAATTCCGTTTCATCCAGCGGCACAAGCGGCAACGGACGCCCCTTGTGGTCAATGCGGAATCGGATCATACGGAGCGTCTCGTCTTCCGTTGCCGGGGTATCGATGCCGAAAATCTGAGGGACGAAGGCGCCGACGTTGAACATTCCCCGTTTCGGCATTTCAACGATCTTCACCGTCGGATCGTCGGACAATCCCGCTTTTTCCTTGGCGATGGTGATGGCTGTCTCCATTAATTGGAGCAGTTGTATTGTATGGTCCGACGTATTTCGTGCAATGATGAGGTCTTACCTTGATCGGTAATTCTCACTCCGAGGTTAATTTTGCTTTCTCCCCATATTAACGAAAAAGCCAAATAGAGCGGCCGTAACGAACATAATTAAACTGTAAATAGCAGGAGGAATGCTCATGATGCTATTTCCAACAACATTAAGAGCAATGTATAACGCAAGCGTGCCGTTGTGGATACCAATTTCCATACTGATAGCAATCGCCTGTTTTTTTTCAAGCTTCAGAAGAAGCGGAAAATAATATCCTAACAGCATACTGATAAGATTAAATACAAGTGCCGCTATTCCTACTTGTTGAAAGAAAGAGACTATGACATCCTTTTCTTTTATTATTGCTGCAGCAATTATTAAGAGTAAGAACACTGCGGACAAAATTCTTACCGGCGTATCCAGCGCGACCGAAAGTGCAGGCTTTTTCGATTTTACTGTCATTCCAATCGCAACCGGAATTAGGACAATGGCAAAGACTTCAATTATTTTATTGAATTGCATCGGAATGATCTGACCCGTTTCTGTAAAATACCCGATTGCAAAATTGACAATAAGAGGCAAGCTGAATAAGCTAATTAAACTGTTTGTTGCAGTAAGAGTGATGTTCAGCGCAACATCACCTTTTGAAAGGTGGCTAAACAAATTTGCCGTGGCACCGCCGGGTGATGCGGCAAGGATCATCATTCCAACAGCAAGTTCTGCCGGCAATCCCAAACTCTTGACGAGAAAGAAACATATCACCGGCAACACAATCATCTGACTGACTAACCCAATGACGACAGCTTTGGGATACACAATGACCCGTTTAAAATCATTGAGTGTTAATGAAAGGCCAAGGCCTAACATTATTATTCCTAATGCTAACGGCAAGAAGAGAGTGGTAATTATGCTTGATTCCATAATTGTACAGTTTAATTGGTGAATGATTTTATTTTGCGGTAAACCACTCGTGAATATAACTCAATATTTCGGCCAACACTAACACTCACATCGGTTGATCAATCCGGACTTACCGGATGGAGTTTTTCCATAATTCCGTTTCATCCAGCGGCACAAGGGGCAGCGGATGCCCGTTGTGGTCGATGCGGAACCGGATCATACGGAGCGTTTCGTCTTCCGTTGCCGGGGCATCGATGCCGAAAATCTGCGGGACGAAGGCACCCATGTTGAACAGTCCCCGTTTCGGCATTTCAACGATCTTCACCGTCGGATCGCCGGACAATCCCGCTTTTTCCTTGGCGATGGTGATGGCCGTCTCCAGTCCGCCGAGCACATCCACCAGGCCGTTCTTTTTTCCGTCGGCGCCGCTCCAGACGCGCCCTTGGGCGATCGCTTCGATCGATTCTTCCGGCATCTCTCTTCCGTTCGCCACTTTGCCGACAAACTCCGCATACATGGTGCGGATGTTCATTTCCACTTTCGAACGCTCCAGCATCGTCATATTCCTATCCGGCAGTCCGAGCCCGATCAGCGGCAGCTGGAATCCGAATCCGAGATCGGCGAATGTTCCCGCTTTCACGAAATCGGTGGAAAATCCCATCGATTCTTTTATCCCCTTATTATAGAGCCAGCCGCCGATCACTCCGATCGAACCGGTGATGGTGCCGGGCGCGGCAACAATCGTGTCCGCATACATGGAGAGCCAATATCCGCCGGAAGCGGCCACAAATCCCTGTGAAACGATCACCGGTTTTTTTCCTTTCGCTTTTTTTAAAGCTTCGGCAATCACATCGGACGCCATCGCATCCCCGCCGGGTGAATCGACCCGCAACACGATCGCTTTGATATCGTCGTTTTTCACCGCCGCGTCCACATCGTTCACGAGGGAACGGGCGTTGATCCCGGCATCCATCGCACACACACCGAGCGCGTAGATGACGGCGATCTTCGGCGGTTCTCCCCATTGCATGGTGCGGGAATACGTTGCGCGTTTTTGCACGGCAGAAACGGAACTCCAACCGTTCTCGCTTCCGGTCTCGGCTTTAACGATCTCTTTCACCGTTTCCCACCGGCCGATGCTGTCCACCAATCCCAAAAGACGGGCGTCGTCCGGACGAAGCATCAGCGCCGAATTCATCAATGAATCGAACCGCTGCGGAGAGATGTTCCGGGATGCGGTGATGTCGTTCCGTGCGATGTCGTACCACGCGTTGACGATCGCCTGACGCTGTTCGCGGTCCGCATCGGACATTTTTTCCATCGAAAACGATTCGTTCGCCGATTTATATTTGAAGAACCTCCACTCGTCAAATCCGACGCCGAGTTTTTCCAATGTTCCTTTCAAAAAGGTCCGCCCCATCACATATCCTTCCAGCATCACCATTCCGGTCGGATCGATCACGATCCGGTCGCCGACGGAGGCGAAATGATACAGGTCGATGCCGCCGCGTTCCATGTAGACGATTATTTTTTTGCCAGCGGTTTTCAGTTCTTTCAGTTTTTCGCGCACTTCCCACAGCAGTTCCCGATTGGCCGAGAGGGTCGCCGTGTTGATGGCGATCCCGGCCACGGCGGGATCGTTCTTCACCGCCTCCAAAGCGGAGAGGATGGAACTGAGCGTGACGGTGTTGTCGAAAAATTCAAACCGCTGGTACCCGATGCCGCCGCTCAACTCCGCGGCGACATATTTTGACTTCGGCGCCGAAAAGACCGAAAGGATATTTCCTTCGTACACGCCCAACCGGACACCGTACGTGTTGTGGGAATATTTCGATTTGGTATCATAGTGTGAGGCCGAGGAAACACCGGCATGGCCGAGATTGAGCTGCACACCCACCGAAAAAGATCCGTTCTCAAAATACCGTCCGGAAAGCCGCGCACCGGCGACCGGTTCCACCGACACTCCGGCGCTCCAAAATTCGGAATTTGCCGCCGGCATCCGTTGCAGCGCATATGCGCCGAACAGCGTCACCTGTTCCGTTCCGAGAGGACGAAGAGCGATATCGGCATTTCCCCTCCAACCGTTGCCGTTCATCACTTGCGCGTAGGTGACGCCGGCGGATAAAAATGCGAGCGGCCGGGTAAGTATTCCCGCCGTTACATAATTTTTCGCATCGAGCCAGGTATTGTCCTTTCCTGCCCAGCTGTACGCAACACCGCCGCTCAGTGAACGGTCCCCGAATGCCGCCGCGATATTGTACCGATTTTTCACGCCGAACGGTGTGTCGTCCTGGATCATGCTGAATGCCGCATTCGGGGATCCCGCAAAGATGCCCCAATGATTAAATCGCGCGTTTTTATATTTATCCGTATATAAAAACGACAGATCGAACCCCCGCAGATAGGAGAGTCCGGCTGGATTGTCAAATCCGTACAATCCGAATGTCGAGGCGGCGGGAGTGGTGAATTGAAAATCAGCCGGATCGTAGGAATCGACGGAACCCGGCTGTGAGAAGAGAGGGAATGGAAAA
>CAZRWF010000124.1:0-5736 GCA_964603685.1 uncultured Chitinophagaceae bacterium | reverse complement strand
TCCTCAATCGCGTGAACGGCCATCCGCGTTACATCGGTCCTTGTGCCGAACAGGATATTTTTGGTGTACGGATGGAGCAGGAACTGGAGATATTTCGGGACGAACACTTCCGTTCCCCGTCCGGAGACGATCACATCGGTGAGCGAAAGAAGGAAACCGTACGCCGGCGTCCGGGAAACCGGATAACCGAGGGCAAGATTGTAGTTGTCGGACGGAAACGCGGCGAGTGTTTGATGATAGAGCGGGAACAGATTCTCCGACGAGGGAAGAATGATCGCCGCCTCATCGCTCTCCGTCGGCGCAACAGGATATCGCTCCGCCAGCACCCGGTTGAGCGCGAACATCTGTCCGTGCGGATCGGGTGATTCGTAAAAAATTTGTTCGGTCGTCCGTTCCTCCGCCGGCCCTTCTGTTTCCCCCCGTACACCGAGTGCATCCAGCGTCGCGTCGATCCCCTCCCCTTCGTGCAGAATCATTGTCACATTTTTCCGTTCCGACAAATTCCGGAAGAGCTGTACTTCCGTCGGAGTCAACGCGTAAAATCCGGCGAGAATCACGGCATCAAAGGCGGATAGGTCGATCGACGGTGCGGCCTCCGCCGTTGCGCGATATTGAACGGCGCGCGATGTAAATCCTCTGCTCCGCAGCGACTCATAGAACGGTCCGTAGAGAGTTGCCAGCGCGTGCGTGGACTGAACGGTCACCGAAGAGACCGCGGCAGCGAGCCGTTCCGCGGTGACCGATGCGATCATCAATTCTTCCATCTCCGCGAAGATCTTTTTGCCGACGGGAAAAAATGCCTCCAACGAGGTGTAATGATCCCCGCCGATCCGCGCAGCGGGCGGAAGGGCGGAGTGAAGTTCAAACAGAATCGCCGCCGCATCGAATTCGCCGATCGGGGATTCCGACCGGCGCAGCGTTTCTCTATATAAGTAGTCGACAAAAAGATCGACAGAAAATATTTTCGGCGGAAGGAATGCTTTTCCCGCAGCGGCGGCCAGTTTTTTCCGCAACACATGCGCCGGCCGTTTTCCCGGAAAGACGACAATGGAACGCTCCGGCACGCTCAAGGACGCAATTACCGCATCGATCAAATTTTTCGCGGAAGGGATGACACGAACGGTGCTCATCGAACCGAAACCCCCTTCCGCAGATCGATATAAAACAGCGCGCCGGAAATGTTCCGTCCCGGATATACATCCTTCATCAAGCGCATGTAGTTTTTCACTTGTTCTTCATAGTCGGCATGATGTTCATCCGAACCGGTCTTAAAATCGATCACCGTCACCGACTCACGATCCACGACGGTTCTGTCCATTCTGTACAATCGTCCTTCGGCGGTTACGATTTCCTGCTCATTCAGTACGATTCGTCCCTCTTTCCGGAGGAACATCGGGGAGATCTCGTCCATCGAAAGGAATCCGGCAAGGAGAGCAATCTCCTCCTCGTTCAACACCCCTGCTGCGGCTTTCTGCACATCGGCCGCCGGATCGGCGGAGAGAAAGCCAATGGTCGACAACACGCGGTGGAACCGGTCCCCGCGGCCTGTTTCATCGGCAAACAGCCGCTCGCGGCGCGGCGCCGGAATACGTACGGCATCATTGCGGTAGAATGAGAGCACTGGAGGAAGCGGCGCCGGAAGATGCTCCTTCACCGCGGTATCGAATTTTTTTCCGACGGTTGTTTCCGGAAGGATGGAAGCGGGAAGATTCTCCTTTTTTTTCCAGAGGATGGAGACATACATCTCTCGCCGGGCGCGGGTCAGCGCGACGTATAATTTGTTCAATTCGTCCACCGTCCGGTCGCGCTTCCGCTGATCGTATAGCGCGCCGAGTGTTTCATTCCGTTCGCCGTAGGTCTTCCCGAGTTTTAATACCGCAAGACCTTCGTCCGTCGGTACGGTAACCATAGAATCCATGGGCTGACGTTTTTCTTTCAAGACGACAATCACGGCGGGAAATCCGAGTCCTTTCGCTTTGTGCACCGTCATAATCCGCACCGCCGGAATGCCGGCCGGGATGTCGACGCTCCACGGATCCTTTGCCTCTTCTTCGCTGAAAGCGATAAAATCTTTCACGCTGTTGTGTCCCGAATTTTCAAATTGTTTCACACACTCAAGCAGTTTCACCAATGCACTCTCTTCAGCCGGAAAATGTTCGAACACCCGGAAGGTCTTCATCACTTCGGAGACGATGTCGTACAACGGCATGTAACCCGCCACCGCAAAAAGCCGGTCAAAATACCGTTCCCACACTTCCGGAAACGTGTTCCGGAAAATGCGGTACGCATAGGCGGTGCGGCGGCCGGTGAGCAGATCGCGGAGCGTGTCCGGTGGAACGGCGGGGACTTCGGCCCGGAAGAGATTGCCGAGAACAAACGTAGCGAAGGCGGCATTATCGATCGGTGAATCGAGAAACCGGAGCAGCGCCAGCACTTCGCCGATAATTTTCCTTTTGCGGATGTCGAGAGAACTCAGGGAGAGGACCGGGAAACCTGCTTCGTTTAACCATGAACTGATCTCGACGACATCGGCATTGTTCGGCGTGAGCACGGCGATATCGCCGAAGAGATATCCGCGGGACCGAAGGTCTTGAATCGTCTCCAACAGATACGCCCGCTGACGCCCCGGCGAATCGTTCTCTTCGTTCTCCGAAATTGCCCGGACTTCCACATATCCTTTTCCCTGTTCCGCCGCGGGGACATTTTGCGCAAACTTGTAAAGTCCGCTCGCTGCCGCCGCGTCGTCGAGTCCGGCCGCCGCGACGTTCGTGGAAAAGACCTCCTTGACGAAATCCACCGGCGCCTGCGCACTGCGGAAATTCGTCTCGAGCGGGATAACGGACACGGGTGCGGAGGGGAAATAATTCCCTTTGATCAAACCGTCGAAAATTTTCCAGTCGCCGCCGCGGAATCCGTAGATCGACTGTTTTGTGTCGCCGACGGCGAAAAAACTCCCTCCTTTGGAGAGGGCTTCGTCGATCAGCAACCGGAGATTGTTCCATTGGACGGGATTGGTATCCTGGAACTCATCGATCATAAAATGACTGATCCGTTCCCCGAGTTTGATGTATACTTCCGGCACCGCATCGCCGGTGAGGTACCGCGCAAGCATTCCGTTGATATCGTCGATCGCTACCGATCCGTTGATTTTTTTCACTTCCCGCACAGTGGAGTCGACGAGCAGCGCCGCGCGGACGAACGGTTGATAATAGGTGTGGGCATGGACCGTCAGAAATTCTTTGAGTTCCTTCTCCAGCGGGCGGATCTGCGCGAAAAGTTTTTTTACCTCGCCGGCGCCTTTCTCGTCGTTGAACTTGTTGAAGTACTTTTTCGTTTTCCCTTTGGCGGCGACCGCGAACACTTCCCCTGCGGCGAGCCGGGAGACATCTTTGACGAAGTGGGAATTCACCGGCAGCGACGATGATTTCAGAGTTTTTTCCAGCCGTGCCGCCCGCGTGATGATGGAATTCCGCAATTCCGTCATCCGGCCGGACTCTTCCACCACCATCGGCGGGGCGGAAAATTTGGCGAATTGTCCCTGCAGATCGAGCACCGCTTCGGCGATGGTGGAGAAAGGATTCCAGCGATATCCTTTCGGCGCTCCTTCTCCCCCTTCCATCAGTCCGATCACTTCCTCCACGGAGGCCGCAGCGGAGGAACCTTCGGTGAGCTGTTGGGAATAGAGCCGGAGCGCGTCGGCGAGGAGCGACGACTGATCGATTTCGATGCGGACGTTTGGCGCGGCGCCGATTTCCAACGCCGATGCTTTGAAGACCGTGCTGAGGAAACTGTCGATCGTTCTCACGTTGAAGTCGGAATATTCCCCGAGAAGTCGGTGTATCAGGTGCTGCGAACGATCGACGATCCGTTCGGCGGGAAGAGAGACGCGGCGCGACAATTCGGCAAGCGTGCCCGGATCGCCGAGCGCCGCTTCTTTTAAGATCCGCAGAATCCGTTCCTTCATTTCCTTCGCCGCCAGTTTCGTAAACGTGATGGCGAGGATGTTCCGGAATCCGTTCATCGGAACGGCGGGAGAAAGTAGAAACTGCACGTACCGGTAGGCAAGCGTGTACGTTTTTCCCGAGCCGGCGGAGGCAGGGATGACGAACACGTGCGGGAAGGTCAATCGGGAATCGTCGGCGCGGTGCGGCATGTGTTGAAGATAAGAAAGTTCATCGGGAAAAACAGCCGAAAGGGCACCTTGTTTTCCCTTCGATCTTTTTCTACCTTACACCGAAAGAGAGAACGACCATGAAAAAAATTTTCCTTCTCCTGATCCTCTTCGCGCTCCCGCTCGTTGCCGAGCGGCCCGTCCGGATCCTCACCGTCAACGGCAGCATCAACCCCACCACATATGATTATCTGAAACACGGGATCGACAATGCCTACAATGCCAATGCACAGGCGGTGATCATTGAACTGAATACTCCGGGAGGGCTGCTGCAGTCCACCCGGGATATCGTCACCACCATGTTGAATGCGAAGATTCCGGTGATCGTCTTCGTCGCTCCGCAAGGTTCCCGCGCTGCATCGGCGGGCGTCTTCATTACGTTGGCCGCCCACGTGGCCGTGATGGCCCCCGGAACAAACATCGGCGCCGCTCATCCGGTGAACGCACAGGGCGAGATGGACTCCGTCATGTCCGGAAAGGTGACGAACGACGCCGCGGCTTTCATCCGCACGATCTCGGAGAAACGGAAACGGAACGTGGAATGGGCCGAAGAGGCAGTGCGCGGAAGCGTCGCCATCACCGAACAGGAAGCGCTGAAAAAGAATGTCATTGATCTGATCGCCGCAAACCGCGGTGCGCTGCTCGATTCGTTGGACGGACGGGTCGTGGAGGTGGAAGGAGGTGCCGTGACGCTCTCCACGCGCGACGCCGTGGTGGAAGAATATCCGATGAACTGGCAGCATGAAATCCTCGATCTGCTGAGCGATCCGAACATTTCCTACATCCTGTTTTTGATCGGCATCTACGGATTGTTCTTTGAACTGTACAATCCCGGTTCCATTTTTCCCGGCGTGGCGGGAGCGATTGCCATCATTCTGGCGTTATATGCCATGCATACGCTTCCGATCAATTATGCCGGATTGGCGCTGATCATTGTCGGCATCATTCTCTTTTTGCTGGAGATTAAGATCACGAGTTACGGTCTCCTTTTCGTCGGCGGAGCTGTTTCCCTCTTTTTCGGTTCGATCATGTTGTATCAAAACGAAGATCCGCTCGAGTTCGTCGAAGTCTCCCTGAGCGTGATTATCCCCCTCGTGCTCACCACCGCGCTGTTCTTCGGCGTGGTGATCACGGCCGGATTAAAGGCACAGCGCGGAAAAATCGCATCGGGTCAGGAAGCGATGATCGGAACACCGGGGGTGGCGCTGACCAATCTTCAGCCGGGCGGCGAAGTGAAAGTGCTCGGCGAACTGTGGAAGGCGGAGAGCGTCGACGGCGACATCAAAAAAAATGCGCCGGTGGTCGTCGTGGCGGTGGAAGGATTGCTGCTGAAAGTAAAAAAACGTTAACATTAACGAACGCTGCTCTTCACAACATTTACCAAGGAGAAATACAATGGATGGAATGTTCGGTCTTATTATGATGGTCCTCTTCGGAGCGATCATCCTTTTCAACCTCATCAAGGTCCTCTCCGAATACGAACGGGGAGTCATCTTCCGTCTCGGACGTCTCATCGCCGTCAAAGGTCCCGGTTTGATCATTCTGATTCCCGGCATCGACCGGAT
>CAZRWF010000123.1:0-5812 GCA_964603685.1 uncultured Chitinophagaceae bacterium | reverse complement strand
ACCACCTTGCCCTCTTTCAAAAATATCGTATATTTCCTGTATGACCTTCTTCGTAGCACTTCTCTTGCTCGTTTCATCGCCGGACCTCCGTCGCGGGGACGACCTGTTCGTGAAGCAGGAGTATCGTGCCGCGGTGGAAGCGTATGAAGCGGGACTGAAATCCTCTCCCGAAAATGCCGGAATCCTCTGGCGCATCGCCCGGGTGTATATCTCGCTCGGCGATATTCAGAAGCGGGAAGAACGGGAAGAGTATTACCGGTTGGCCGAATCGTTCGCCACACGCGCCGTGAAAGCCGACCCTGCGGATTCGGACGCCCATACCTGGCGCGCCGTATCGCTCGGATACATCGCCATTTATGAAGGGAGTCGCACCAAGGTCCGACTTTGCAACGAGATCAAACGAGAACTCGATCTCGCCCTGCAAATCAATCCGAACAACGATGTCGCCCATTCCATCTACGGAACGTTTTACCGCGCCCTCGGCAAAGTGAGCTGGTTCGAACGAACCCTCGCCAATACGCTTCTCGGCGGACTTCCCGACGGCGGATTCGAGGAGGCGGCCGCCTCGCTGCACAAAGCGATCGCCATCGCTCCGAATATCATCCGCCATCACTTCGAACTCGGCATGGTGTATCTGGACATGGAACGTCCCGCCGATGCCAAAAGGGTCTTCACCCACGCACTCACCCTTCCCAAAACTCTCGCCAGCGACGATCAACGGATCGAACGGATGAAACGGCGATTGGCGGAGTTGTAACGGAATGCGTATTTTTCCCTTGCCGCCGCAGGTCATTCGTGGCGCCCGTACTTTACCTTTCTCCGAATTTCTTCTATATTGATTGACCATTCATTCGCACAAAACTCCGTTGTTCAAAATAATTGGTTTCTTCGGGCATCCCGAAAACGGGACACTCACAGAAAAATAAAATTTTCGGAGAGAGAGCGCGATGGCCGCGAAATTGAGGAGGATGAGCGAATGGGTAAGCGATGAATGACGGGACTTTTGATGGCGCGGAGCGCCATCAACGGGCCGACAATTCGCTCGCTTGGAAGAGCGAACGGGATTCATCGCGCGCGTTCAATTTCGCAAGGGGTTCTTTTGCTACTTTTCTTGCCCCGTCAAGAAAAGCAGAGAATAGGTGATTATGCAATTCCATTTTTTTCGGACCGTTAGAAGGAAAATCATGAAAAACAGTTTGGTTCTACTGTTCATCGTTGCGCAATCGCTATTCTCCTGGGGCGGCGTCGCCCACCGTATGATCAACAAACAGGCCGTGAACCACCTTCCTCCGGCGATGACGAAATTCATCGAACAGCAATCGTTTCTGGAACAGCACTCCACCGATCCCGACACGCGCCGGAACAACAGCGATACCGCGATGTACTCCGAACAATACCGGCATTTTTTGGATATCGACGACTATCCGAACTTCAAGAACCTCGACCGGAATTTCCGGAACCTTATCAACACCTACGGCTGGGAGCGGGTGAAAAAAAACGGCACCAATCCCTGGGCCCTCGTGCAGTGGATGGACACGCTCACCGCGCAGCTGAAACGGGGGGACTGGAACGCTTCTTATCAGACCGCGGCCGATATCGGACACTACGTCGGCGATCCGCATCAGCCGCTCCACGCCACCGCCAATTATAACGGACAACTGACCGGCAACAACGGCATCCATTCCCGTTACGAATCACGCATGATCGAGCGGGTGGAGCAGCAAATCGTGCTGACGAAAGATTCGGTCTTCTACATTCCGAACGTGATGGAGTTCGCGATGGAATACATTCTCGTCGCACAATCGTATGTCGACTCCGTTCTCGCGGCGGACAATTATGCCAAGGCGCAGTCCGGCTGGAACGGTTCCGGCACGCCGCCGAGCGCGTACTACGATGCGCTCTGGGCTCATTCCAAAGGATATACCGTGAAACAACTTCAGCTCGCAACGGTCAATCTCGCCAGTCTGTGGTACACCGCGTGGGTGAATGCCGGACTTCTCGAAAAGGCGACACCGGTGAAACGGACCGGCGACTCTAAACCGAAATCGTACAATCTCTACCAGAATTATCCCAATCCGTTTAATCCCAAAACCACCATCCAGTTCGACGTGGCGCAGCAGGGTAAAATTTCCCTCGACATCATCTCCATCGAAGGAAAAACGATCGCCTCGCTCGTGGACGCCACGCTGGAAGAGGGGAGTTACACCGCGGATTGGGATGCCACACAGACCGCCAGCGGCGTGTACCTCTACCGGCTGAATGCCGGCGCATTTTCCGATACCAAAAAACTCGTCGTCGTCAAATAAGTTTTGCGGCGATCCCCGATCGATCGTTCATACATTTCAGCGGACACACGCACGCCATGGCCTACACGTTGGTTTCCGAATACACGCCGCAGGGTGATCAGCCGGAGGCAATCCGGCAATTGACCGAAGGAGTGGAGCGGGGGGACAAATTCCAGACGCTGCTCGGCGTCACCGGAAGCGGAAAAACCTTCTCCGTTTCGAACGTCATCAAAAATTTCGACCGCCCGGTTTTGATCATGTCCCACAACAAGACCCTCGCGGCGCAGTTGTATGCGGAGTTCAAGGGATTTTTCCCGAAGGACCATGTCGAATTTTTCATCAGCTATTACGATTATTACCAGCCCGAAGCGTACGTTCCGACGACCGACACGTACATCCAAAAAGACTCATCCGTGAACGAAGAGATCGACCGGCTGCGGCTCCGCGCCACGAGTGCGCTTCTCTCGGGAAACCGGAACGTGATCGTCGTCGCCTCCGTCAGCTGCATTTACGGCATCGGCGCCCCCGATGAGTGGATTGCGCAGATGGTGGTGATCAAAAAAGGGGACCGGATGGAGCGGAACAAATTCCTCCGGAAACTGCTCGACATCTATTACGCGCGCAACGATGTGGAATTCCAGCGCGGCACGTTCCGTGTCCGCGGCGACGTGGTGGAGGTGATTCCGGCGTACGAAAACGACGAGGCGATCCGCGTGGAATTTTTCGGCGATGAAATCGAACGGATCTCCATTATCGATCCGCTGGACGGTTCCATCCGCGAAGAGGCCGACTACGACGTGATTTATCCCGCCAAACAGTTCGTCACCACGCGCGCTTCGCTGGAGAAAGGGATCGTTTCCATCGAACAGGAATTGAAAGAACGGCTCGAAGAACTCCGCACGCTCGGCAAATACGTGGAAGCGCAGCGGCTGGAGCAGCGCACACGGTTCGATCTGGAGATGATGCGCGAGGTCGGCTACTGTAACGGTATCGAAAACTATTCGCGCCATCTCGCCGGCCGGCCGCCCGGTTCGCGTCCGTTCTGTTTGTTCGATTATTTTCCGAAAGATTTCCTGCTGATCATCGACGAATCCCACGTCACTGTCCCTCAGATCGGCGCCATGTACTTTGGCGACCGGAGCCGCAAAATGACCCTCGTGGAGCACGGATTCCGACTCCCCTCCGCGCTGGATAACCGGCCGCTGAAATTCGAAGAGTGGGAACAGATCGTCCACCAGATCATTTTCGTCAGCGCCACCCCCGGCACGTATGAGATGGAAAAAACCGCCGGCGTTTTTGTGGAACAGGTGATCCGGCCGACAGGACTGCTCGACCCGGTCATCGAGGTCCGCCCGGTGAAAAATCAAATCGACGATCTCCTGGCGGAGATCCGCGACAAGGTAAAAAAGAACGAACGTGTTCTCGTCACCACGCTAACCAAACGGATGGCGGAAGACCTGACGGAATACCTGCTCGATCTCGGGATCAAAGTGGAGTATATCCACTCCGAAGTCGACGCCCTCAACCGCGTGGAAATTCTCCGGAAACTCCGGCTTGGACACAGCGATGTGGTCGTCGGCGTAAATCTGCTGCGCGAAGGACTCGACCTTCCCGAAGTTTCCCTCGTGGCCATCCTCGATGCGGACAAGGAGGGTTTCCTCCGCTCGGAACGTTCCCTCATACAAACCGCAGGGAGGACCGCCCGGAATGCGAACGGCAAAGTGATCATGTATGCGGACAAGATGACCGACTCCATGAAAAAAACGATCGATGAGACCGAACGCCGCCGCGCCAAGCAGATCGCCTACAATACGGAACACGGTATCACCCCGAAGACCATCTACAAATCGCACGACGAGATCATCGCCTCCACGCAAGTGGCGGACGTGGCGAACCGGTACGAAGAGAAAAAAGAACAACGGGCTCTCCCGATGGTGGCGGACAGCGTCGTCCGGTACCTCTCCGCCGAACAGAAAAAAGACTTGCTCGACGAATTGAACGCCGAAATGCTCCGCGCCTCTGCCGATCTCGAATTCGAACGAGCCGCCCATTTGCGGGATGAGATTGAACGGTTGTCGAAAATGTAGCGGCTGGGAAGAAAGATACAGGTGGCAGGATGTAGGATGCCAGTGGGAGGATACAGGTGGCAGGATACAGGTAGCAGGTTATCAGGTTACAGGATGTTGGATTTTGTTGGAATCTGTCATCGAGAATCGTTCATCGTTCTTTATGCAACTTGCATCCTGTATCGAGCATCCAGCATCCAGCATCCAGCATCAAGCATCCAAATCCCAACAAATGATCTCTTTCAAAACACTCGCCGCACCGTTCCAGGATTTCCTCTTCGTCGTCACTTGTTACCATTGCGGTGAGCGGCTTCGGGACGGTGAACGGCGAATCTGTAACCGCTGCTGGGAGTCCGTTACGCCGGTGCGGGCGGAGGATTATACGTTCCGCGTGTTGATGGATCGGTTCCGGGAGGGGGGAGTGGTGGATGATGCCGTTGCGCTCTGTTATTTTGAAAAAGGGAAATTGCTCCAGCAGCTCGCCCATTCCCTGAAGTATCAACGGATCACGGAGTTCGGACGGGAACTGGGCTGGCGTCTGGCCGAAAAAGTGCCGCACCGGAAATTCGATGCGATCATTCCGGTACCGCTCAACCGGCGGAAAGAGCGGGAGCGGGGATACAATCAAAGCGACGCCATCGCGGAGGGAATGTCCCCATTGCTCGGTGTTCCGGTCCGTTCCGCCGCCGTCCAACGGGTGAAATACACCGGAACGCAGACAAAATTATCCGTGGAGGAGCGAAAAACGAACATTGCGGAGGCCTTTGCCCTCCGTTTTCCGGAGCAGGTGAAGGGGGGCGATATGCTGCTGGTGGACGATATCATCACCACCGGTGCGACCGTGCAGGAGATTGCGGCGGTGCTGAAAGCGGCCGGGGCCCGTTCGGTCACCGCGGCGGCGGCGGGATTGGCAAAATTGGGGGAAGATTCGTACTATACTGCGGAAGGGACCGGCCGCGGGGGCGAATATCAGGAGATCGTATGAAGAAAAAAATTCTCGTGATCGACGACGACGACGGCATGCGGACGCTCATCACCACCGTCCTGAAAGCCAAAGGTTGTGAAACGTTCGAGGCCGACAACGGGGACGACGCCCTCGTGATCGCGCGGGAACATCATCCCGACATGATCATCAGCGACGTGATGATGGCGAACATGAACGGCTTTATGCTCCGCGCCGAACTGTCGGACGATCCCGCCACCGCCGATATCCCGGTGATCCTCATGACCGGCATGGCTACCGGCGCCGGCGCCTGGGAGGCCGATCCCTCCGTGGATTACCTGATCAAACCGTTCATCATGCCCGACCTGCTGGCATTGATCGAAAAAAAAGTCCCGCTTAGCACCTGAGCGGACAATCATACTTCTCATTCCCTCTCGTACCCAAACTCCGTTTGGGAACTCCACAGTCCAACCTCCGGTTAGCTTCTCTGCATTTTATCAATCATGGACCCACCACCT
>CAZRWF010000122.1:0-5932 GCA_964603685.1 uncultured Chitinophagaceae bacterium | reverse complement strand
AGTGTTTGGCGGAGAAGATCATTTCGAATCTTCGGGCGATCGTATCGACGGGGATATGGGCATCCTTATCGCCGAAAAGACAAAGAACGGGTATGTCCGGCCGGTTCCAATATGGAGCGGGATCGAACGCCGAGCGTCGGTAGTGATCGTAGCGGGGAAGGCGTAATGTGTCCTCCGGCTGCAACGTCGGGGTATAGTGAAGCTCGTTGAACCATCTCCTCTCCTTGTATTTCTGTTTCGCCGCAATGGCGGCCGGACGATCGTCGAACGTGCCAACGTACCGGGCGATGATCCGGTTATACTCCACGATCTCGCGCAGCTCTTCTTCGGAGTACCCTGCCTCGCGCCATTCGTTGGCGCGATAATACATGTCCGAATAATAGGGAGGGACGGAAGGGCCGGAGATATTCACGATGAACGCGATCGTGTCGATGTGCTGCAGGGCGAGTGGGATCGTCCACCCCGCCTGGCTGATGCCGAGGATGCCGGAACGCTCCGGCGAATGTCCCGGAAGGTGCGATGCAAAAGTGAATGCCGCGGCGAGATCAATGCCGAGCGAATCGAAATGGATCTCACCTTCGACGTATCTCCCTTCGGAATCGCCGACTCCCCGTTTATCAAAGACGAAAACAGCGATCCCGCGGCCGGAAAAATATTCGGCGAAATGTTTGTACAGAGTGAACGACCGTTTCGCATCTCCCGCACCGTGGGCAATAACGATGAGAGGAGGAAGAGTGGTGGACCGCGGTGTATATAATGATCCGGTTAAACGAATGTCTCCGCTCGTGAAACTGTGCGTGCTCTCGTCATACATTGCCGGTGTCATCAAACCGCAACCGGCGACCAGACAACACTGTGCGATTATCAAAAATATCTTCATGGATGCTCCTTTACTGGATCCCCGTTCTACGGTTTCGAATGCACAAGTTCGCTGAACAATTGTAAGGATTGTTGTATCTTGTCCACGGACCTTTGTTTTTCATTCACGTTTAATGTCCCGGACGATGAAAAAACACGACCCCCGCAAACTGCTTTCGGAATCGGTGATGCTCGCCGCGGAACAAACCACCGTTTGGATTGTCGATTGGGAACTTCCGGACAAATCGTGGGAAGCACTCTGTGTTTCACCGGATGCAGCGCAGCGTTTGTGGGAGGAAAAAAGGAACGACCACGTGATCACCTCATGGGGAGCGGCGACACTCCGGGGTGAAAAAGTCCTCTTCCAATGGTTTGTCGAACAAATACAAAGCTCACATCCTGCGGAGTATGACAAATTCGTGACTGTCGTTGACAACGTGCTGCGAGAACGGTCCGCACCGGCGCCGCAGCCCGTGGTTGTCCGCACCTGGTAACTTGAGGTGGATCATCGCCGGGGAGGATATAGTGTTCCCGCTTGCACTTGCCGCCAACCTTTTCTATTTTCATATCACAATGTCGGGTGGATCCCTAAAAACATTAGGAACAGCCCGACATTTTGTTTCTGGCGATATTTCCCGCAGATGTCGCTGATGCACGCAGAATACACTCTGCGAAAATCTGCGTCATCTGCGGGACAAAAAATTATCTCCAATTCCACTTCATCAAACATATGAAGGAAAGCGCATGTCCGATACCGCAGTAAGTTTTGCCCCCACCGAACAGATGACGATGGTCGCCAACATGGCGAAGGAATTCGCCGAAAAAGAGATCAAACCGACGGTGATGAAGTATGACGAATCGCAGGAATTCCCGAAAGAGATCTTCAAAAAAATGGCGGGACTCGGTTTCCTCGGCGCTTATTATCCCGAAGAATATGAAGGGGCAGGGCTCTCCACGCTTGACTTTACCGTGATCGTGGAAGAGATCTCCAAAGTTGATCCGTCGGTCGGACTCGGACTCTGTGCGCACAACGGACTCTGCATCAGCCACATCTATAATTTTGCGAGCGAAGCCCTCAAGAAAAAATATCTGCCGGACCTCTGCAGCGGCCGGAAAATCGGCGGGTGGGGATTAACGGAGGCCTTCTCCGGCAGCGATGCCGGCGGAATGCGGACCTTCGCGGTGAAGGAAGGGAACGAGTGGGTGCTCAACGGAAGCAAAAATTTCATCACCCACGGCATCACGGGGGAAACGTTCGTTATTCTCGCCGTCACGGACAAGACGAAGAACAAGTCGATCTCCGCATTTGTCGTGGAGAAGGGGACTCCCGGATTTTCATCCGGCAAAAAAGAGAATAAGCTCGGCATGCGCTGCAGCGAAACGGCCACGCTGGTGTTCGACAATGTACGGATCCCGGAAGGGAATTTGATCGGCAACATCGGAGAAGGATTTAAACAGGCATTGAGCGTTCTTGACGGCGGACGGATTGGGATTGCGGCGTTGTCGGTCGGCCTTGCGCAAGGCGCGCTGGAAGCGAGCATCAAATATGCCAAAGAGCGCGTGCAGTTCGGAAAGCCGATCGCCGAAAATCAGGGGATTCAATTCAAACTGGCGGATATGGCCATGGAGATCGAAGCGGCGCGATTGCTCGTCCGTAAGGCGGCTTCCATGAAAATGTCGGGTCAGGACGTGAACCTGGAGGCGGCGCAGGCAAAATATTTTGCAAGCGAAGTGGCGAGCCGCGCGGCAAACGAGGCGGTACAAATCCACGGCGGATACGGTTTTACGAAAGATTTTCCTGTGGAGAAATTTTATCGCGACGTAAAGCTGTTGACCATCGGAGAAGGAACAAGCGAAGTGCAGAAAATGGTGATAGCGAGGAACATCTTAAAATAATTGATAGTGTATAATTGATAATGGAAAATGGAAATCGGATAATTGCCAACTATCAATACCACATTACCAATTACCATTAATAAATTATCAAATATCCAAAGCTCGATGTCAAAACAATCCTTCCAATCGATCATCGCGCTGTTGTTCATCCTCTCCGGCGCGACCGGTCTCGTGTATCAGATCGTTTGGTTTAAGTATCTCTCCCTGTTCCTCGGTAATACCACGTACGCACAGACGATCGTTCTTGCCACTTTTATGGGGGGCTTGGCGATCGGTGCCTCATTGTGGGGACGGAAAGCGGACACGATCAACAATCCGGTGCGATTATATGCCATACTGGAGATCGGGATCGCCCTTTATTGTTTTTTCTACCCATCAATCAATGCGGCAGCGCGCGAAATGTTTTTTTCTATCGTGGTGTCGACCGGAATGGAGATCGGTTCCACGTCGATCCTTCTTCTGAAACTTTCGGTGAGCGCGCTCCTCCTTCTGATTCCGACGATCTTAATGGGTGGAACGCTTCCGGTTTTGGTGAAAGCGATCACCGGTTCGATCCGCGAATCGGGACGATCAGTGGCGGTTCTCTACTTCCTGAATAGTTTCGGTGCGGTTGCCGGTTCGGTGATGGGGGGATTTGTGCTGATTCGTTTGATCGGACTCGAAATGTCGATGGTCTCCACGGCCGTTGTGAATCTGGTGATCGGCCTGGCTGCGCTTCTTCTTTCCCGTTTTTCGTCGATCACGGCTGAACCCGAAGCAACACATTCTTCCGATAGTACCGTTCCCGAACCTCTTTTTACCAATCGGCAGATGACGATCGCGCTTTTGATTGCCGGGGTTTCGGGGGCCTCCTCCATGATCTATGAAGTCACCTGGGTACGGATGCTGACGCCGGTCTTCGGCTCCTCCACCTATTCGTTCTCCTTGATGCTGATCGCTTTCATTTCCGGCATCACTCTCGGCAGCGCGGTGATCTCGAAACGGATCGACGGGATGAAGAACATCTTCGGTTTTCTTGCCGTCTGTCAACTCGGTGTTGTGTTTTCGATGCTGGTGTCTTTGCCGCTCTACAGCCGTATACCGTACATTTTTTGGAAACTGAGCACCGTCATCAGCCGGTCCGATGCGACCTATCCGGTCTACCTGACGCTGCAATTACTGATCTGCTTTTCGATCATGTTCCTTCCGACGGTCTTTCTCGGAATGACGCTTCCGGCGGCAAGCAGAATCGTCTCGCGCAGTGTGGCGACGCTCGGCCGGACAGTCGGGAACGTTTTTACTATCAATACAATCGGCACGGTGATCGGTTCACTGGCGGCCGGGTTGTTGTTGATTCCCGTTTTCGGAATTCAACGGACGGTGGAGATCGCCATCGGCATCAACGTCCTGTGCGCGATGTCGGTGCTCTGGCTCGACACCATGTTTGTCATCCAAAGGAAAGTGACGGTGCTGTTCATGCTGTCCGTCTCCATCGTGGCATACGGAACGTTCTCCGCCGATTGGAGCAAATTGATGTTTTACTCCGGCGTGTTCCGGATGTTGGTCAAGAACGATATTCAAGCCCCGCGAAGTTACGAGGAATTTGTCTGGCGGACGAATCAAAAAACCGATCTGTTTTATAAAGAAGGGACGACCGCCACGGTGGGAGTGGTCCGGGCCAACGCGGGGGGAAAAGACCAGAACGTATTGATCATCAACGGAAAGTCGGATGCCTCCTCCGTCGGCGACCTGCCGACACAGGTCCTTCTCGCGCAGCTGCCGATGCTGCTGCACCCGCAGCCCGATTCGGCATTGATCATCGGATTCGGAAGCGGCGTCACGGCGGGAAGCATTTTGACGCACGACATTAAAGCGGTGGACTGCGTGGAGATTTCACCCGAAGTGATGGAGGCGTCGAAATATTTTGAGGATGTGAACGGGAAACCGCTCTCTGATCCGCGATTCTCGCTCTCTGTGGAAGATGCGAACGCATTTCTGCGGCTGACGAAAAACCGGTACGATGTCATCATCAGCGAACCATCCAATCCGTGGATCGCCGGGATCGGCAATCTCTATTCCGCCGATTTTTTTGCCGCGTGCAAAGAAAAATTGAATGAAGACGGAGTGATGGTGCAATGGTTCCATCTGTACGAGATCGACGATGAGATCTTCAAACGTGTTCTGCGGACCTTCCAATCGCAATTCCCGCATACGACGGTGTGGCATTCGCTCCGGAACGATGTGCTGCTCGTCGGGTCGACGCAGCCGATCCGCTTCAGCATGGAATCACTCCGGAAAAAAGTGCAGAATGTGGCCGTCAGCCGCGATCTCGCCCGGGTGAACCTGAACCACATCCCGTCGATTCTATCCCTGCAAAGTCTTTCCGGAAAACAGGCGAAGGATTATGCCGGGTTCGGCGATCTCAACACGGAAGACAAACCGTATCTGGAATATTATGCCCCGCGCGCATTTTTTGCCGGCAAAGGTGTTTCCGAATACCGGTTCTATGATGAACGGTCCAACGTGGTGAGCGATCAGCTCTTTCTTTCCGTCTATGCGAAAAAATTTCCGTTAAGCGACAATGACAAATTTAACATCGCCCTGGTCCAATCCGATCCCGATCGCGGCGATCCGAATCTTGCCTATTCCCTCTTCCGCGAATTACACCGGCGTCTGCCCGATGATCAGGAAATTTTGATCCGGCTGGCGGTGCTGGCGGGACAGGTGGGACGGGCCGACGAACAGTTGCAGTATTACGGACGATTAAAAGAACTTCGTCCGAACGATCCGGCCGTTCTCTCGCAATACGCGTGGCTGAAGTTTATGGAATTGCGGAGCGTCTCCTCCTATCTGCAGCCGGTGCAGGCAGATGAAAGCGAGCGGCTGTTTCTCCGCTGCATCGCATTGACCGGTGATACGGTCGATCTGTACCACATCCGACTCGGTGACATGAATTTTGCCTTGCAACAGTTCGACAAGGCCATCCGGCACTATTCCCGCGTTCTGGAGATCCGGCGTTCCAATAATTATTTTGCGGAGAGCGGTGCAACGGCGGATATCCTCTTTAACCTTTCGCGCTCCTATTATTTTTCCGGGAATCTTCCCAAAGCGCTGGAATATGCGGCACACGCAAGTGTGGAAAATCCTGCAAGCGAAGAGATTAAAGATTATATTTACAAAATTGCGATGAGGCAGTTGG
>CAZRWF010000121.1:0-5981 GCA_964603685.1 uncultured Chitinophagaceae bacterium | reverse complement strand
TCGTCAATTTGAGCGTCATCGGAGAAATTTCCAAAGGGGCGATGCTTGCCGATCTGGTAGCGATTGTGGGCAGCATTGACATCGTTCTGGGAGAGGTGGACAGATAACGTTATGGAAACCATCACACAACTTTTGGAAAATCCTCTCGTGCGCACCGCCCTCAACGCGGCGCTCCCGCTGCTGTTCATTCTGCCGTACGCACTGGTGACGATTTATGTGGAGATGAAGATGTCCGCCCACATGCAGAACCGCGTGGCGTACATGCAAACCGGTTATCACGGTACGCTGCAGCCGTTCGCCGATATTCTGAAGCTCCTTCAAAAAGAAGATATCATCCCCGCGGCCGCCGATAAACCGCTCTTCATCTTAGCGCCGTATCTGGTGTTTGTCGGTACATACGCCTCGTTCGCCGTTCTTCCGTTCAGCGCGGCGTATGCCGGCAGCGAACTTGATCTCGGAATTTTTTACCTCGTCGCCGTTTCCTCTCTTGTGGTTGTCGGAATATTGATGGCCGGCTGGTCTTCCAACAACAAATGGTCAATGTTCGGCGCCATCCGCTCCGCGGCGCAGATCGTCAGTTACGAGATTCCCGCCGCTCTCGCGATCCTCGGGATAGTGATGATCACCGGTACGATGAATTTGCAGTCCATCACAGCGGCGCAAAACGGCGGCATTCATGAATGGCTGATCTTCGGCGGAAATCTGCCGTTGATGCAAAAACTGATCCTGATCCCGTTCACGGTAATCCTCTTCGTAATCTATCTCGTTTCCTCCATGGCGGAAGTGAACCGGACACCGTTCGACATTCCGGAAGCGGAATCGGAACTGGTGCAGGGGTACAACACGGAATACAGCGGAATGAAATTTGCCATCTTTTATCTGGCGGAATATGCCAATCTGTTTCTCGTCTCCGCCATCGCCGTCGTTCTTTTCTTCGGCGGTTGGTCCAGTCCGTTCGGTGAAACGCTCAGCGGACCGTGGTGGGGTGCGTTTTGGTTCGTCACCAAAGGGATGTTGTTCGTCTGCCTCAACATCTGGCTGCGGTGGACGCTGCCGCGGCTCCGGGTGGACCAGTTGATGTACGTTTCGTGGAAAGTGCTGACGCCGTTTGCATTGTTCTGCGTGATCGTGATCGGATTTATTTTGGTTGTGTAGTATGGTGTGCCATAAAATAATCGTCATTCCCGCACGTTCTTTGCGGGAATCCACCACAAAATAATAATGAACGCTTTTACCACATATTTTTCTGATATCGTCCGCTCCGTTCGCTCCGTCACGATCGGCATGGGAGTGACCATCCGGCAGATGTTCAAGCCGGTGGTGACGCTGCAGTACCCGATCGTGAAAAAACAGATGCCGGAACGGGTCCGGAACCGGTTATACATGAACTTCGATGACTGCATCGGCTGCGAATTGTGCGCCAAAGCGTGTCCGGTGGACTGCATCGACATCGAAGTGATGAAAGCGCCGCCGACCGAAAATCTCGGCGAAACATCCGGCGGTCAGAAAAAACGGATTTATGTCACCAAGTTCGACATCGACATCGCCAAATGCTGTTATTGCGCTCTGTGCGTTTACCCGTGTCCCACCGAATGCTTAAAAATGACCGATGTCTACGAATTTTCGGAGTTCGACCGGAATAATCTTATTTATAACTTCGGCACCATGTCGCCGATGGAAGTGGAAACGGCCAAAGGAAAAGTAAAAATGTACGCCGAAGAAGAAGCGGCGAAAAAAGCGGCAGCGGCGGCACAGGCGGCGGCAAAAGCAGCAGCGCCCCCTTCTCCCGCCCCTCCGACAACGCCGCCGGGAGGTCCGAGCGCATGACCCTGTATGAGATCATCTTTTATTTTTTTGCAGCGGTGACGGTCCTCTCGGCCGGCATCGTCGTCTTTTCCCGCAATATCATCTATTCCGCTTTCGCGTTGTTGTTCACCTTTTTCGGCGTCGCCGGGCTGTATGTGCTGCTGAATGCCGATTTTCTTGCGATCACGCAGCTGCTCATTTACGTCGGCGGAATTCTCGTGTTGCTGCTGTTCGGCGTGATGCTGACCAATAACGTGGTCAAGATCGACATCAAATCCGGCACGGTGAACATCCTTCCGGCGGTGATCGTCGTCTCCCTGCTGGCGGGATCGCTCGGCGGTGTGGTGTGGACCAGCGATTGGTTCGTCAGTTCCCGGATGAGCGAACTGGCGTCTCCGGCCACCTCCACGGAAATCGGCAGTGCGCTGGTGACGACCCATCTTCTGCCGTTCGAGATCGCGTCGGTGGTGTTGCTGGTGGCGATCGTCGGCGCGGCGATGATGGCACGGCGGGAACGGACGGAGGAACAGGCGAAGTGAACGAATCTGCCGTGTCATTCCGTTATTCGTCATTGGCACAGCGTACTTCAGAATATTATAACGTATGGAAATCACCCTCACACATTTTTTGATCGTCAGTGCGATCCTCTTTTCGCTCGGAGTGTATGCGGTCATCTCCCGGCGGAACGCGATCCTGGTGCTGATGGGGATCGAACTGATTCTCAACTCCGCCAATATCAACTTTCTCGCCTTTTCCCGTTTCGGGGGAATGAACATCGAAGGCCAAATGGCGGCTATTTTTGTGATCATCCTTGCGGCGGCCGAAGCGGCCGTGGCGCTGGCAATCGTCCTGAACATCTATAAACGGTTCAACACCGTGAATGTGGACGAAATTTCTCTCTTAAAAGACTAATGACACCGGAACTGACCATATCGCTCGTCATATTGCTGCTCCCGCTCCTCGGTTTTTTGATTCTCATCTTCTTCGGCAAGCGGTTCGTTGAACGGAGCGGCCATATCGGAACCGCAATTCTCGCCGTCGACCTGCTGCTGTCGCTGTACATCTTCGGAAAAAAACTTTCGACCGACGGCGTCTGGAACATCACCGTTCCGTGGATCGACTTTCAGACGTTTGTCAACGGACTGCCGCTCAAACTCTCCATCGGAATCATGGTGGATAATTTGACGGCGGTGATGCTCGTGGTGGTGACGCTCATCAGTTTTCTTGTTCATCTCTTCTCGCTGGCGTACATGAAAGGGGATGTCCGTTACTCCCGGTATTATGCCAATCTCGGCATCTTTACCTTCTCCATGCTCGGCATTGTGTTGACGAACAATTATCTTCTGATGTACGTTTTTTGGGAATTGGTCGGATTAAGTTCGTATCTGCTCATCGGGCATTGGTATGAAAAAAAATCGGCCGCCGATGCCGCCAAAAAAGCGTTCATCGTCAACCGCGTGGGGGACCTCGGATTTTTCATCGGGATTATGATCCTGTGGATGCAATTTTCCACGCTGACGTTCGACGGCATCTTCTCGTCGATTGCCGCCGGCAACATCCCGTTCGGATCGACCGATTGGCTGACGGCGGCGGGGTTGCTGATCTTCTGCGGTGCCGTCGGGAAATCGGCGCAGTTTCCGCTGCATGTGTGGCTGCCGGATGCGATGGAAGGCCCGACACCCGTCAGCGCACTTATTCATGCGGCGACGATGGTGGCGGCGGGCGTCTATCTGGTGGCGCGGACCGTTCCGATGTTGACCGCCGATGCGTTGATGGTGATCGCCTATACCGGCGCGGTGACGGCCTTTATCGCCGCAACGATCGCGCTGGTGCAAAATGACATAAAAAAAATTCTTGCCTACTCCACCGTGTCGCAGCTGGGATATATGGTTATGGGCCTCGGAGTGGGAGCGTACACCGCGGGTGTGTTCCACCTCGTTACGCACGCCGCCTTTAAGGCGGGACTCTTCCTCGCTTCCGGTTCGGTGATCTATGCGATGCACCATGCACTCCATCATCTGCACGATCATCACACGGATGCGCAGGATATCCGCCATATGGGAGGGTTGAAGGACAAAATGCCGGTAACGTTCCGAACGATGCTGATTTTTACCCTGGCGATTTCCGGTGTTCCGCTCACTTCGGGATTTTTAAGCAAAGATGAGATCCTCGCCGGAACACTGGCCTATGCGCACCTCACCGGTCATACCGTCATTCCGGTCATCGGCTTTGTTGTCGCCGGTCTGACGGCGTTTTACATGTTCCGGATGTTGATTCTCACTTTTTTGGGAAAACATGCGGTCGCGGAACGGGATCAACACCTGCACGAATCGCCGAAAGTAATGACCGTTCCGCTGATCATTCTCGCGGCATTGTCGGTCTTCGCTTTTTATTCATGGAATCCGATCTCCGCCGGATCCGGATGGTTTTTCCGATCGATCGCCGTACCGTCGGTCTCCGTTCCGGAATCCGTCGCCGCGGCGTCCGCCGAAACATTTGCGACGGAGGTCCATCACCAGCATACCACGGCGATGATCCTGTCGGTGACGGTCTCCGGTATCGGAATCCTGCTCGCCTTTGTCTTTTATTATTGGAAAAAAATCTCCGCCGAATCGGTGGAAGCCGCCCTTCGGCCTCTGCATCGGTTTTTATACGGGAAATGGTTTTTCGACGAGTTGTATGCGCGGACGTTTGTGTTCGTCACCGTCGGTACGGCGAATGTACTGGCCTGGTTTGACGCGAAGATTATCGACGGGCTGGTGAACGGGGCGGCGGCGGTGACCAAAGTGAGCTCGTTCTTCAGCGGAAAATTCGATTCGGTGGTGGTGGACGGCTTGGTCAACGTGACCGCCGGGATATTCGGCTTGTTCGGCGTCGTCCTCCGTTCGGTGCAAACCGGAAAAATACAAACGTACATTATTTTTGCAGTGATCGGATTATTGACGTTGATGGCGCTCTATCTTTAACCGGTTCCGACCGGTGCCGTCGGTTTTTTGTAATATCATATAGACGCGGAATTTTTATGGAACAGACCTTTCTCAATATCGGCATCCTCACCTGGCTGACATTTCTCCCGATTGCCGGGATGATCGTCGTGCTGCTTCTTCCGAAGGAGCAAAAATCGGCGATCCGGTGGACATCTCTCGCATTTACGGTGCTCCAGGTGATCTTTGCCGTGATCCTTTTCGTGAAGTTCGATCGTTCGCTCGGCGGCGTGAACTCGGCGGAGACAATGCAGTTCACGGAGATGTTTAATTGGATCCACGTCAAAAGCACCGGATGGTTCGGATCGATCTCCATCGACTATTATCTCGGTGTGGACGGTATCAGCATGCCGATGGTCTTTTTGACGGCGCTCATCTCCTGCATTGCGGTGATCTCTTCCTGGAACATCGAAAAATCGATCAAAGGTTACTTTGCGCTCCTGCTGCTGCTCGATACCGGCATGATGGGGGTGTTCGTCGCGCTCGATTTTTTCCTCTTCTATATCTTCTGGGAAGTGATGTTGCTGCCGATGTATTTCCTTATCGGCGTGTGGGGCGGTCCGCGCCGTGAATACGCGGCGATCAAGTTTTTCCTTTATACGCTGCTCGGTTCCGTACTGCTGTTGCTGGCGATCCTGGCATTGTATTTCAGCGTGACGGTCACCGATCCGGCGACGGGGGAGAAGATTCACACCTTCAACATGATTGCGATGATGAATCCGGCCAATTTTGAACCCGATTCTCTCCTTTCGGGATTTGGTACCACCTGGCGGTATATCGCGTATCTCGCCCTCTTTATCGGATTTGCGATCAAAGTGCCGATCTTCCCGTTCCACACCTGGCTTCCCGACGCGCACGTGGAGGCGCCGACGGCGATCAGCGTGATCCTCGCCGGCGTACTGCTGAAGATGGGAACGTACGGATTGATGCGGATCGCTTTCCCGATCTTTCCCGATGCGGCGCTCCATTATGCGTATCCGCTCGCCTTCGTCGGGTTTATCAACATCATCTACGGCGCGTTCTGCGCCATGGCGCAGAAAGATTTCAAAAAATTGATCGCCTATTCTTCCGTGAGCCATATGGGGATCGTCGTGTTGGGAATGGCGGCGATGAATACGCAGGGAATGCTCGGCGGAATGCTGCAGATGTTCAATCACGGTACGATTACCGCAATGCTCTTTTTGATTGTCG
>CAZRWF010000120.1:0-6296 GCA_964603685.1 uncultured Chitinophagaceae bacterium | reverse complement strand
CGTTCGGTGACAAAAGTTATTCCTTTTTCAGCGAAAAATTCGCGGTACCGTTCGGCCGTTTCTCGTTTCGACGCGAGGAACGCCGGCAGGTTTTCCATTTGCGCACATCCCAAGGCGGCGTTCAAATTGGGCAGACGGAAGTTATACCCGACCTCGTCATGCACAAATTCGTACGCATGGGGGCGTTTCGCGGTGGTCGTCAAATGTTTCGCCCGTCGGCCCAGCGTTTCGTCGTTGGTAATTATCATGCCGCCGCCGCCGGTGGTGATGGTCTTATTGCCGTTAAAGCTCAATGTCCCCAAAATGCCGAACAGCCCCGTGTGGCGCTGTCCGCTGTAACTTCCCAGCGATTCCGCGGCATCTTCCACCAGCGGCACATGGAACCGTTCGCAAATCTCCCGGATCTTCTCAATCCGTACGGGATGACCGAAGGTATGCATGGGAACACACGCCGCAATCCTCCGTTTGGTCGTCCGGTTGACGCAATCGTTGCCGATCCGTTCGGTGTGGTTCCGAAAAAAATCTTCCAGCGCGTCCGGAGACATTCCCATCGTATCGCGCTCGCTGTCCACAAATACCGGCACTCCTCCGGAATGGACGACCGCGTTGGCGGTGGCGACAAACGTGAGCGCCTGGGTGACGACTTCATCACCGTGTTTCACGCCGGCAAGCTGCAATGCCACCTGCAATGCCACGGTGCCGTTGGACGTTGCCACGGCATATGCCGCGCCGGTGAAGGACCGGATCCGCTCTTCGAACGAGGTCACATACTCCCCGACGGACGATACCATCGTTGATTCGATGGTATTGGCGACGTACTGTTTTTCGTTGCCGGAAAACCGCGGCGCATGGAGCGGTATCGACTCCGTGCCGGGATACAATTTCCGGATAAAGGCCACAATTTCTTCAAACAACGGTTCAGACATTGTAGATATCGGCCTTATAGTGTGCGAGGTTCTTTTCCAGGAACTTCACCGTTTCCGACAATCCCTGCTTCAACGTGTATTGCGGTTTCCAACCGGTGTGTTTCAGCAGTTTTGCGTTGTCGCAGCGGAGGCGTTCCACTTCACTTTGACCCGGCCGGACACGCTGCGTTTCCGTTTCGATCTCCACGGCCGCATTCATCGTCTGCGCAATCATCGCCACGAGATCGCCGACGGAAATTTCCTCGTTCATGCCGATATTCGTCGCTTCGCCGAAGAGTGTAGGGGACTTCATAATTTCCAAAAATCCCGCAACGGTGTCTTTCACAAACGTGAGATCCCGAGTCGGCGTCACATTTCCCAATTTGAGTTTTTTCGATCCGTTCAAGATTTGCGTGATGATGGTCGGAATGATGGCGCGGGCGGATTGCCGCGGGCCGTAGGTGTTAAACGGACGCACGATTTTTACGGGGAGGTTGAACGACCGGTAATAACTCACCGCGAGCTGATCGGCGGAAATTTTCGTGGCGGAATACGGCGATTGTCCGACCGCCGGATGCGACTCTGCGATCGGCACCGTTTGCGCCGTGCCGTACGTTTCACTGGTGGACGTGACCAACACCTCCTGCAATGAATGGCGCAGGCTTGCCTGAAGGATATTATACGTTCCGACAATGTTCGTTTGAATATAGGCCTGAGGGGAGACGTACGAATACGGGATACCGATTAATGCCGCGAGATGCAGAACCGACGAACAACCGTTGACGGCTGCTTCCACCGAATCATAGTCGCGGATGTCGCCGGTGATGACCTCGATTTCTTTTTTTACGTCCGAAGTTTCCAGCCAGCCCCAGCTGTTTTTGGAATTATAGTGGACAAATGCTTTTACGGAAAATCCATTGTGAACGCATTGTTCCACAAGATGCGATCCGATAAATCCTGCCGCGCCGGTGATGAGAATTTTCATTCGTTCTTCGATGTCATAGTGAATTGATGGAAAAATATCAGTTTGTTTTGTCGATCGGTGGTCCGCACCGTCAATCGCCGGACTCCACCACCGGTTTCCGGCCGATCCCGAAATACGTGAACCGGATCATTTTCATTTTTTCCGGATCGAAGATGTTCCGTCCGTCGAAGATCACCGGCGACGTCAATCGCGTGCGCAGGATCTCAAAATCGGGATTCCGAAATTCGTTCCACTCCGTGCAGATCAGCAGAGCATCCGCATGATCGAGTGCATCGTACTGCGAATCGGCATATCGAATGCTGTCGCCCAAATACAATCGGGCCGACTCGTTCGCCGCCGGATCGTATGCCGCAACGGAGGCGCCCATGGCGAGCAACCGCTGAATAATGGTAACGGAGGGGGCTTCGCGCATGTCGTCCGTATTCGGTTTAAATGCCAGTCCCCACACCGCAAATCGACGGCCGGCGACGGAGCCGCCGTAATACTTCACGATCTTCTCCACCAGGATCTCCCGCTGCCGTTTGTTGACGCGGTCGACGACGCTTAACAAAGAGATCTCGGATCCGACTTCCAGCGACGTGTTCGTCAACGCGGTCACATCTTTCGGGAAACACGAACCGCCGTACCCGATACCCGCAAAGAGAAATTTTTTTCCGATGCGCGAGTCCGACCCGAGCCCTTTGCGGATGAGGTCGATATCCGCCCCGACTTTTTCGCAAAAGTTGGCCAGTTCATTCATGAATGTAATCCGCATCGCCAAATACGAGTTGGCGGCATATTTCGTCACTTCCGCGCTGGCGATGTCCATTTCAATGATCCGTTTATCCAGCCGGAAGAACGGTTCGTACAATGCCACCAGCCGTTTCATGGTCACATCGGACTCTGCGCCGATCACGACACGTTCGGGCTTCATGAAGTCTTCCACCGCAAAACCTTCCCGCAAAAATTCGGGATTCGACGCGACATCAAAATGTTCGGCCCCTTTACTTTTGATCACCGCCCGCACTTTTGCCGCCGTGCCGACCGGCACCGTACTTTTATTGACGATAATTTTCGGCGGTCCGCTCCGTCCCGCCGCCGCGAGGATCTCGCCGATTGTATGGGCGACCGCAAGGATATACTGCAAGTCGGCCGATCCATCCTCTCCTTGCGGCGTCGGCAAACAGAGAAATACAATTTCGGAAGCAAGAACCGCCTGTTTCAGATCAGCCGTAAATTCCAACCGGCCTTGAAGGATGTTCCGTTGGAACAATACTTCCAGTCCGGGTTCGTAGATCGTAATTTCTTTATTCGACAGTTTTTTGAGTTTCTCGGGATTGTTATCGACACAGATGACGGAATTTCCCGTCTCCGCAAAACATGTTCCTGTCACGAGTCCGACATATCCTGTTCCGACGACACAAATTTTCATAGGGGTAACATACTCAATAAATAAAATACGGTGTACGGCCGCTCTTCGGCATCATTGCATGCAGGCGCAATGGCGGCATTCCAACGGATGAGCCGCCCGATGTTTCTCCATAAACTCTTTCACCGACGCCACGACGTATTCGATCTGCGATCCGGTGAGTTCCGGATAAATGGGGAGCGCCAGCGAATCGTTCGCTGCACAATCCGCCACCGGGAAATCGGTGCCTTGATTCAAATAGGTGAAACACTCCTGCCGATGAAAAGGGACGGGATAATAAATTTCGGTCCCGATCCCCTTCTGTTGAAGGAAGTTTCTCACGGCATTCCGGCGATCCACCCGGATGATGTATTGATTATAGATATGGTAATTTTTTGTTCCGGAGTGTTTGTATTCGGGGAACGGCAGCAATACGGCGTTCCGGTCATCGAACACCGTGACGCCTTCCCGCTCCGACAGACCGGCTTCCACGAACAATCGCGTGTACAACGAAGCGTTCTCCCGCCGGCGGGCAGACCATTGATCGACATGCGGAAGTTTGACATTCAGAACCGCCGCCTGCAACGCATCGATCCGGAAATTACCGCCGATCACCTTGTGGTAATATTTCGGTTTTCCGCCGTGAACGCGCATGATCTTCAATTGTTCGGCCGTCTCATCGTCGTTGGTCGTCACCAGGCCCCCGTCTCCGAAACATCCGAGATTTTTGCTCGGGAAAAACGAAAAACATCCGATATGCCCGATGGTACCGACGGACCGTCCGTCGCGGTAGTGCACACCGATCGCTTGCGCGGCATCTTCAATCACCGTCAGCCGGTGTTTGGCAGCAATCTCCATCACGGCCGTCATATCCGCACTTTGTCCGAACAGGTGCACCGGAATGATCGCTTTTGTTTTCGGAGTGATTTTTTTCTCGATCTGCCGGACATCGATATTGAATGACCGTTTTTCAGCATCCACAAACACCGGAACGGCATTCAGCCGGGCGACCACTCCCGCCGTCGCAAAAAACGAGAAGGTCGGCACAATCACTTCGTCGCCGGCACGGATTCCTGCCGCCATCAGCGCCAGAAGAAGAGCATCGGTGCCCGACGAAACGCCGAAGGCATGTTTGCATCCGAGGTATTCGGCCATCGATCGCTCCATGGCTTCGACTTCGGGGCCGAGGATGAAATGCTGCGATTCGACGACTTTCATCATCGCCGCATCGATCTCCGGTTTTAAAGCGGCATATTGAGCTTTGAGATCCAACAACGGTACGATCATACGGTCACCTCGGTTACCACTCCGTTCTTCAGTTGATAGTGTTTGCCGGACCGGCTGCAGACAGCAGTGCCGGATTCCGAAAAATTTAGCCGTTCACCCGCTTCGCTCCACCACCCGCGGACCCGGGCAGGATTCCCCATCACCAATGCAAAATCGGGAACATCTTTGGTCACCACCGAACCGGCGGCAATCATCGCGTGGCGGCCGATCGTTATGCCGCACACGATGGTGGCATTGGCACCGAGCGATGCCCCTTCTTTCACCAGCGTGTGCACGTAAAATTGCGCGCCGACCTGAGGATACTTGGACCGCGGATTCAAAATATTGGTGAACACGACGGACGGACCGCAAAACACATAATCTTCCAGCGTCACTCCTTCGTACACCGACACGTTATTCTGAATCTTGACGAAATTTCCGATCGTCACGTTATTCGCCACATTGACGTTTTGGCCTAAAATACATTTTCGTCCGATGCGCGCACCGGATTGGACATGACTAAAATGCCAAATTTTTGTCCCGTCGCCGATCTCGACATTCTGATCGACCACGGCGTGAGGGTCCACGTAATATTTTTTTTCCGCTGATTCGTTCATGACCGCAACTGTTGAGATGCTTGTTCAAGAATTTCCAGGACGCGCAGCGCATGTTCCCCGTCCGTCAACGGCCGGCGGCCGCTGAGGATACATTCATAAAAATGCTGATGCTCCGCCGTTAAGGGGGGCTGCGCCGAAAAGGGAACCGGTTCAAACTCTCCGTCGAACTTTTCGATCCCGTCATGCGTCCGGTGAAATCCTTTGGGATAAAACTTTAATTTGTCTTTCGCACTGCTGTCCTCGAAAACGATCATACCGTTGTCGCCGATGGCGACCAGGCGTTGTTCCTTGAACGGATGAAGCCAGCTCACAAAAATATGAGCGTGAATATTTCCCGGATACGTCAGGTACGTGATCGTCGTATCCTCGATTCCGTTTTGAACGAACCGTGCGCCATGGGATGCGATGTTGACCGGGTCCGCTTCGATCAGGTATTGCAGGATCGAAATATCGTGCGGAGCAAAACTCCACAAAATATTTTCTTCGCTGCGGATGGCGCCCAGATTCAGCCTGTTGCTGTAAAAATATTGCAGGGTGCCGATTTTTCCCGCCTGTATCATCGACTTCATGGCGACGATGGCCGGATGATACAACATCACATGTCCGACCATCAGGACTAATTTTTTCTGTTCCGCCATCGCGACCAACGTCCGGGCATCCGCCGACCGCAGCGTGATCGGCTTTTCCACCAGCACGTGTTTCCCGTTTTCCAGACACTGTCGGGCGATCGTAAAATGCGATTCGGCCGGCGTTGCCACCACTATTCCGTTAATCGTCGGATCGGCGATCAATTCCGCCAGCGATGCGGCGCACCGAACCGATGGGGCGATGGCCGATACTTTTGCCGCGGCGGCGGGGTGTTCGTCGAAGACCGTGACGCGATCCGCTCCCAGCAGGCCGACAGCCGTGGTGACGTGATTCAGCCCCCAGCGGCCCGTTCCGATAATTCCGATCCGAACATCTCCGGCATTCACGGGTACTATGCTTTGAAAAATTTCGGCGACTTGCCGGCAACGATATTCCGTGTGTCCACGACCGGAATTCCCATTGCCTGAAAGTCAATCGACTTGTACTCGTTATGCGCCGTGGAAATGAGGATCAGGTCGTAGGCATTCGAAACGGGGACGGATCGTTTT
>CAZRWF010000119.1:4038-6385 GCA_964603685.1 uncultured Chitinophagaceae bacterium | reverse complement strand
GCTGAGACGGTCCAGCGTCAAATAACCGACACCGACATCCACGAGATACCGGAGCCGTTTCCGGATCTCCTGCAAGATCCGTTTTCCGATGTTCATCTCCATTTCGGTCAACGTCAGCGCGGCGAAAAATTCGTCCGCCCGTTCGATATTCATGGCGACGATCTCGCCGATGTTTTTGCCGTCGATCCGGACGTTGAGAGCTTCCGAACGGAGGCGCGCGCCTCCGCACTCGTCACAGGTGGTGTAACCGCGGTATTTGCTCAGCAAAACCCGGTATTGGATCTTGTACGCTTTCCGTTCCACCATTTTAAAGAAGCCGTTGATACCGTCGAACGTCTTTCCGTATCCATTCATCACGATTTTCATTTGTTCGTCGGTCAATTTCCGGAACGGAACATTCATCGGAACACCGGCCTCGTACGCGATGCGTGACAAATCGCGGAGATTCTCCTGGAATTTCGGCGTCGTCCACGGGACAATCGCGCCGTCCTTCAGGGTCTTGTCGCGGTCCGGCACCACCAGGTCCATGTCGATCCCGACCGACCGGCCGAATCCCTGACATTTCGGGCAGGCGCCGATGGGAGAATTGAAGGCAAAAAAGTGCGGTTCCGGTTCTTCAAAGCGAATATTGTCCACCGGACATTCAAAATGTTGATTGAACCGGACGGTCTCCTTCGTGCCGAGATCGTACACCGACGCATAACCTTCCCCCTCAACAAAGGCCGTCTGTACCGAATCGGCAAGACGGTTCAAACTTTGCTGATCGGTTTTCCGGAGGATGTACCGGTCCACAAGAACGGAAATATCCTGTTTCGATTTCCGGGTGAATTTTTGCGCGTTGAGATCGATCAGTTCACCGTCCACGATCAGCCGGAAAAAACCCCGCTGCTTCAACGTCTCCAACTCCTGCGCTACGGTTTTCCCTTCGTGGTTCTTTAACGGGAAGGTGACGAACAATTTAGCACCCTCCGGCAGCGTGACGATCCTGTCCACGACCGACTGCACCGAATCTTTTTTGATCTCCCGGCCGCATCGCGGACAAATTGTTCTGCCGACGCGGGCGAACAGCAGGCGGAGATAGTCATAAATTTCGGTAGTCGTGGCGACGGTGGAACGGGGATTCCGCGTGTTGGTCCGCTGTTCGATCGAGATCGCCGGAGACATTCCTTGAATGACATCGACATCCGGCTTGTCCATTCGTTCGAGGAATTGACGGGCGTACGCGGATAACGATTCCACATACCGGCGTTGTCCTTCGGCGTAGATGGTATCGAACGCGAGGGACGATTTTCCGGAACCGCTGACGCCGGTGAAGACGACCAGCTTGTTCCGGGGAATTTCCACGGAAATATTTTTGAGGTTGTGAACGCGTGCCCCTTTGATGATCAACGGAGAACGTGTGGAGTGCAATGCGCCGGCAGGACGGGCGGAGGATTTTTGTTTGCTCATAACAATAATTGCCGAACGGGAGGAATCGTTCGGCGACCGGCATCGGAATTTTTAGTATCAACGAAACGATAACATCTTCAATGTATTAAAAATTCCAGTGGCAGGCAAAAACCATCTTGGGGGCGGGGAAAAAGAGAACTGTACTCCGGGGTTATGGCGGAATATCGTCGCTCCATTCGGAAAAATCGAACACCGTCGAACCTTTCCACGGATACTCCTTCCATCGGCGGCACAAACCTGCTTTTACCGGATTCATTAGTATGTAACGGATCTGCGCCTGAAAATCGCGTTCCGACCGGATGATGTGATCATAATAATCTTTTTGCCATCGGTATAACGGACGGTGGCGTGCCAACCAATATCCGCTTTTTTGTTTGAACATGTTCATACAGCGATAGACGGAGGAATCGTCGCGATTCCCGGAAAGAAGAAGATGAAGATGATCGGGCATGAAGACAAAGACCGGCGATGAACAACAATGGGCAGACAATTCGTTTAATAAAATTTTTTGAAAAGTACGGACAATATCGGGGTCAGTAAACAGAGCGTTCCGTTGAACAACCACGGCGGTAAATGCGGCGGTGATTTTTCCCTGATAGGCCGCTTCCGGCAGCCGATGCCGTTTTTCGCGGATGCGGTGATGAAGCATAGGAGATCTCCCGTTAAAAAATTAAAAAGGTCTTTCGAAGATTGGGAGAAGATCGGCCAGATTCCAGAGGGAGGCCGGATTGGGCAATGAGGTGAAGTGGGGGTGGAGTCGGAGTGATTCGGTTAAAAATCAAGAGTTTGGATGAAAGGGATGGATTGCGGTGAGGGGATGGTGCGGGGATGGTGAAATAGTGGCATAGCACTAGCTCGACCTGAAGGTCGAGTATGATGGGCCCAAGGAAGCGGTCAT
>CAZRWF010000119.1:0-3938 GCA_964603685.1 uncultured Chitinophagaceae bacterium | reverse complement strand
ATATTATTTGTTCAGTTTGAAATTGGCGAGTTTGATCATGGCATCCTCGCTCCATTCGCGCGGTTGCCACGAGCGGACATAAATCTGCGGCTGATCTTGCAAAAAGTCGACGAGGAGGAAGAGGTGCCCTTCGTCCGCATAGGTGGTGGCGGCGTAATGTTGTTTCATGCTGATGCCGTAGGTGCCGGGCATGTTGTTCTTTTTGTTGATCTTGAAGGTAGAATATCCGAGGAATATATCCTTTTGATTTTTAAACGCCTTTTTCTGGTTTTCCAAATATTGTTTTTTGGTGTACTGCACGTACTGGATATCGGGCTGTTGTTCGGTCATCTTCGCATATTGATAATTGTCCGACTTCTTCCCTTTTTTCAGTTCGCGTCCGATAATGATCACCGCTTCTTCGGCGAACATGGAGTCGAGCATCGGCATATTGCGTGTTAAAAATGCGGAGCGGTATTTCTCCACGAATTTGACGATCGTCTGGCGGTTTCCCCAATCATTGCCGTAGGTTCCCTGCTCGGCGAACTGTTCGTATAATTGTTCGACCGTTCCGAAATTGACATCGTTAAAATTTCCGTTCTCATCGAAATCCAGGATCAAATATTCGGTCGCCTGTCGATTTAAAGAGGAATATTTCGTTAGTACGCGAATTTTCCGCACTTCCCATCCGGTGGCCGTTTTGTTCACATCGGCCGCAATCACCTGATCGATCGGTTCGGGATTATTATACCGCACGAGGTTCGCCAATTTATCGGACAGAAACGGATCCGCCGCGTACTCCTTTCTGATCGCTTCGGCATTTTTTAAGGAGAGAACCTCCACAAATTTCAGCGTGTTCGCGGAGATTGATTCGATCTTCGGCGCATTCTCCTTGTTGTTCAGCTGCAGCGAGAACTGCGCATTCCCCTTTTTGACTACCGCGTCCGCCACCGGTTTCGGCGACGGTTGTTGCGGGGATTGGATTGTCAGGGCGACGTTTTGGGAATTCTTAAACGACGGTTTCACGACAACACCCCACAGATCGGCCACTTCCTTCAACTCTTCGCGCGATTCGTAATACAGGTATTTAATGGCGAGGTCGATTTTATCGAACGAAGCGCTCGCACCGATGAGCCGGAAGATGCCGACGCCATCCACGGCGCGGACATTCACCTGCGATACGCCGTCCCAGCACGAAAAATCAAGATTGCGGATCGGCTTGTTGAATGTTGTCACCTCAAAATGGAGTTCGCGTTCTTTCGCGGAGAGTTTTTTGTCCGCCACGAGACGGAATTTCGTATTGTTGATCACTTCATTAATGCGGAGCGGAATCTCGAGAAGAAGGTTTTTGGACTGGTATTCCACCGTTTTGTCCGGGATGGAATTCATCAAAATAATGGCGAAGTAGTAATATTTCAACGCATCGGCGATGTTCATGTCTTCCTGACATTGTGCGGCCGTCTCAAAAATATTCCGCACCAGGGCTTTCCGTTCTTCGAACATCTTCGTCACTTCGGATCGTTCGATATAGGCAAAAACTTCGATGCCGCCGGCGACCGGCTGCTTTAAATATTTCACGTCGCGCAACGTGGCGTTGGAATATGAGTTGACGACGTTCTCGTATGTGTCGCTCAGCTTGCCGTTCTTTTCCGCCACCACACGGGTCATTTGGCTGGAGATATTCACCGCGATGCTCTGGACGAGATTTTTCAACGCATGATCAGTCGCTTCCTGTTCCAATTCCGCCGTCGCATCACCGTAGTAATACGCATTGGAATTTTTGATCTTTTCCTTCGTCACCGGCTGTGCCGACAGCGAAACGACCATCGATACCACCAACAACACCATCAATTTCATCATCACCAATCCCTTTCGTTTAGAATGAAAGAACCCGGACATTCAACACGCCGTACCAACCGCTGCGGGAGATCTCGCCGTTTACCCGGTCAACGCCGGTAAAATCGGTCAAATCCATGTAATACCCCCCTTTGAACATCAAGTTACCCCCGAGCCAGAGATTCGCTCCGAGTGTGTAGCGGATGCTTGTTTCCAGAAAATCATCCTGTACCGGTTGATCCGGTGTAAAACCGGACGGATCTCGCACGATACCGGCAGACGGCATACGGAAATCGAAACCGGTGTACAGATCCATAAAACCGATCCGCTGCGCCATATTAAATTCGATACTGTGCACCGTCCAATCGGTTTCAATTCCGGCGGTGGAGGGATTTTTTTCGTCGCTCTTTAAATAACCGTATGAAAACTCAAAACTGAAATCTTCATCACCGAAAATCATTCCCAGCCGGAGTCCGCTCATGCCGCCGTCAAACTGCGGATCGTCCGGCGAATCCCCGCCCGATTGATATCCGACAAACCAGCCGGAGTGATACAGGTCGCCGTATCCGGCCTCGTCATCTGTAAAGAGGTACGACACACCGTCCCCCACTGTCTCCGCCGCACCGCTGAAAAAGTCCCCAACCTGTTCAGAGAATGGCGGAGTATAAACTGTCAGCGTGATTTTTTCTTTTGCCGCGATGCCGCCCTGGATGAGCACCTTTTTACTTTCGGTATTGTATCCGGAATAGGAGACGACAATATCATACACTCCTGCTTTGATCTTCGGCAGCGTTTGTCCGTTGGTCAACCGGCTCACGAGTGAATCGGCCCGTTTCAGCTGGATCGACGAAGCGGCCGGTTCGACGGTCACCACGAGCGATCCGAATTCAGTCTTCTCCATGGAAATATCTTCGTTCGCCGTTTGATTTTCGGCGATCACCACGGTCTTCACGATCGGTTCAAATCCTTCGGCATTCACGCGCAGCACGTACGATCCGACCAAAAGGTTCTTCAACTGATTAATACCGGTCCATTTCTGCACCTCCACCCCGTTCAGCGAAAGGGACGACACTGCAGAGAGCGGATTCACGGAAAAGATCAAACTTCCGGTCTTCGGTGTAAGAACGAATTGCCGCGTGAGCGTGCGGTTCTTTTGCAGCTCCACAAATTCGCTGACGGGATAATAGTTCGGCTTGTCGATCTCGATCTTATGCGTTCCCGGTACAAGTTCGATCTGACGCCGGGTGCCGATATTTTCCTTGTCGATCAATACCGTCGCGTCATTCGGTTCCACCGTAAAAGTGAGCGTACCGGTGTTTTTCGCCAAGGTGAACGCATAACTTTTCGGCGACTTTTCGTTGTGATTGATTGTCACCGTGGTGTCGGAATATCCCGCCTTCGTCAGCCGGATGGTGTACCGGTTCGGCAATAAATAGAGTCCTTTGTCCGTTTCACCGCGATCAACGTCGTTAATGTAAATTTTTGCACCGGTCGGCACGGAGGTGATGGTCAACGGGAGAACATCCTGTTCATTCAACGTGATGTTGAAGAGAGATTTGTTGATACTGACATCAATCGAGTCGGCGAACGGAATGTAGCCGCTCCGCTCCACGCGAACAAAATGTTTTCCCGGGGCAAGCTGGTGGGAAGTGACCGATCCTTTTTCCTTCCCGTCGATAAAAATTTTCGCATCGGCCGGTTTCACCACAAAATTCACCGGAATCAGTTCCAGCTTTTTTTCGCCGGTGATCTTAATGGACCAGGTCTGACCGCTTTTCAGCCGGATCCCCTGCTCGCTCAGAATAATCTGGAGCGGTGTATAGCCGAAACAGTACACCTCCACCACCCGTTCGTCGGGCGAAAGAAAAAGAAAATCCTTTCCCGGACTGCTGTTCACTTTCACCACGCCGTTATAGGACTGGAACGTGAGTCCTTTTAAATCGGAGTACACGATCAATCCCGCCGCCGTCGTGCCGTTGGCGTCGCGGATCTCTTTGGAGACCAATTCCGCCGGCTCTTCCTTTGCCGAACCGGCAACAACGGACATTTCCAGCGGTTTTTGTGCATGAAGCACCGATGTAACAATTGCCAAGAAATAGAGAACAGTACGGAGTAATGCCATG
>CAZRWF010000118.1:0-6465 GCA_964603685.1 uncultured Chitinophagaceae bacterium | reverse complement strand
ATGATTGCGGGGTGATGTTTGTGGGTGTGAGGAAAAATATATTGAATGACCGAGAGGCGAGGTGATCGAGGGCTGCCGGCAAGTGCGGTTGCAACATTGTCGTCAAAACATCGTTCAATCAGGGTCAATATTTTTTGGTTCTCTCGTTATAAATCGCAAACGAAGTTATTTTCACCGACTGTTTTTTCCCAAAGGTTGAAGAATGGAAACTCCGCAGGAATATACGGCAAGAATTCTGGCGAATCTGGACGGAAAAGATCCGATGAAGGTTCTTGCTCAAACTCCGGACAAGATCAAAAAACTGATCTCGGGTGTGAAAAAGAAAAAATTGTATCGACGCCCGAAACCGGAAAAATGGTCGGTGGCGGAAATCGTCGCCCACCTTGCGGAGACGGAGATCGTAATGGGATGGCGATACCGCTCCGTCGCCGAAAAAAGCGGCGTGACGATCCAATCCTTCGAACAGGACGATTGGGCGGCGAATGCCCGGTATGGAAAATCGGACATTCATGAAATGCTCGAGATGTATGCGGCGGTCCGCCGTTCGACGCTCCGCTTTTTGAAAGGATTGCCGAAAGAGAAGTGGGACAATTACGGCATGCATCAAGAGCGGGGAAAAGAAACCATCCGGCATATCGTGAATCTCGAAGCGGGACACGATCTGAATCATTGGAAACAAATTAAGGCCATCCTGCAATAAGGATACCGCCGCACGCACATTCATCAACAACATCATCTATGCTGCACGCACTCCATTTACGTAAAGAATATTCCACCGTTCTGGCGGTCGACGATGTATCGCTGAAGGTACAACGCGGTTCGATTTTCGGATTGATCGGTCCGAACGGTGCGGGGAAAAGTTCTACCATCCGGATGCTGCTGAACATCACCAAACCCGATTCCGGAACGATTACCTACGACGGCCAGCCGTTCAGCGATCCCATTCGCAACCGGATCGGATACCTTCCCGAAGAACGCGGATTGTACAAAAAGAACGGTGTGCTCGACACCATCGTCTATTTCGCAACGCTGCGCGGCGTTCCGGCCGATACCGCCAAAAAACTCGGGAAGGAATGGCTCGAACGGTTTAATCTCCTCTCGTATGCCAAACGGAAAGTGGAGGAACTGTCCAAAGGGAACCAGCAAAAAGCGCAGTTTATCGCGACCATCCTGCATGATCCGGACCTGGTGATCCTTGATGAGCCCTTTTCGGGACTCGATCCGGTCAATCAGATCGTCATGAAAGATATCTTCACCGAGTTGAAGCAGAAGGGGAAAGCGATCATCTTCTCCACGCATCAGATGGAATCGGCGGAAAAATTGTGCGACGAACTCTGTTTAATCAACCGCGGCCGGATTGTTCTCGAAGGGACGGTGAAACAGGCGAAACAGCGGTACGGCACGAATTCGCTCCACCTTGAGTTTTCGGGCGACGGGAAATTTCTCACCGCGCTGCCGTTTGTAAAAAAAGCGACAGTGTATGAAAATTTCGCCGAACTGGCGCTCAACGGCGAGATTTCGTCCAAAGAGATCCTGGCGGCGTTAGGGCAGAAGATCGAAATCCGGAAGTTCGAATTTGTCGAACCGTCGCTTCATTCCATATTTCTCGACGTGGTCGGTACCACCGTGGAAGAGATCGAAAAGCAGAAAACCGAAACAACAGCGGCGCTCCCCGTACCGTCGTTCAAAAATCCCGAAATCAAAAAGCAGCAGCTGTCGTTGATCGCCGGTCTTCTTGCCGCGACGGTGGGAGTGATCCTGTTCTTCACCGGAAAGGATGAGGGAGTGATCGCGGCCGTCGGTGCGGTGATCGCCGTCAGTTCCTTCCTGAGATTGCAGAAAGCGAAGAACGTTGCGAAGGCGGAGGTGGCCCATGAATAAGATACTGGCTGTGGCACAATGGGAATTCGTGGAAAAAGTACGGACCAAGGCGTTCATCGTCGGATTATTCATGACGCCGCTGATTATGTCCATCTTCACCGTGCTTCCGAGTCTGCTGGCGGACAAAGGGGACGAAAAGACAAAAACATTCGGCGTGATCGACGTGACACGTGTGTTAACGGACGAGATCAATTCCCGCCTCCGCGAGAAGTACCGGCTCGCCGACGGCTCACCGAACTACGTTCTGAAGGAAATTACCGACAGCCGCGAAGGGATCGATCACGTGAAGATCATCGCAGCGGCACAAATGGCGTCGAACGAGATCGAAGGATATTTTATTCTTCCCGCGGATGTGCTCGAAAAAGGGAAAGTGGAATACCGCGCCGAAAACGTCGGCAATGCCCGCGATCAAAACCGGTTCTCCAAAGTGTTGGAAGACATTATTGTCGAGCGGCGGCTGCGGGATAACGGTTATGATGCGGCGCGGATCCGGACGTTGATGACCGACGTGGAGATTAAAACCTTCAAGGTATCGAAACAAGGGGAGGAGAAGGAGTCCGGATTTATGGAGACCTTCTTTACCGGATACATTTTTATCATGATGCTGATGTTTCTCGTTCTTTCGACCGGACAGATGCTGATCCGCAGCGTGATCGAGGAAAAGGCGAACCGGATCGTCGAGGTGCTCGTCTCTTCCTGTTCGTCGCAGCAATTGATGTCCGGCAAGATCATCGGATTGTCCCTGCTCGGCCTCACCACCATCGCCTTCTGGTCGCTCATTCTCGTCGGCGTCAATATCGCTACGCCGGTCCCATTCGTGACGATGGACAATCTGTTCCTTCTGTTCGTCTATTTTATTCTCGGCTATTTTATGTATGTGGGGATTTTTATCATCGCCGGATCCACCGTTTCCACGGAACAGGAAGCGCAGCAAATGACCGGGTATATCACCATCTTTCTGGTGCTGCCGATCGCGTTCGCCGTGCCGGTGATGTTTAATCCCGATTCGTTGCTGGTGAAGATTCTATCGCAGATCCCGCTGCTCACGCCGACGATGATGGCGCTCCGTTTGTCGATTGAAATGCCGGAATGGTGGGAGGTGGCGTTGTCGCTGGTCATCCAGCTTGTGACGATTTACGGATTAATGTGGATCGCCGGAAAAGTGTTCCGCATCGGCATCCTCATCACCGGGAAAAAACCGAGCATGAAAGAGATCTACGGCTGGCTTAAAACGGATTAATTTTTTTTGAAAGGACTCCATGAAACATCGTATCGTTCTGCCGTTATTGTTCCTTCTGGTTTCCGCGGCCGGTGCACAAGTTTCCGTCTCAGATGTGAAGGGGGATGCGTTCGGAAAAAGTGTGTACGGCTTGGGATTTTCCGGCGGGCCGGCCTCCGGCCTCGGCATCAGTTACCGGTATCATACGGAAGGGAAATCGTCGCTGCAGGCGGTGTTTGGCGTGTTTAAACCGAAAACCACCGACACCTTCTATTCCTTTGGGGCGGAGTTTCAGCAGGACCTGACGCGGAGCAACTCTGCACGGTTCTTTTTCGGTGCGGCGTCGAGTTACATCTACAACGGTTCCGGCGGAAACAATTATTCCGCGCCGTTCCGGTTCGGCGCCGGTTTGGGCGGGGAATTTTTGATGCAGGATGCTGTCCATTTTACGTTCGAGGGACTGTTCACCTACTTTTCCGACGGCACGATTCTTCCGCTTCCCCAACTGTCGATTCATTATTATTTTTATTGATCCGTTGCACGGCGAAACTGTTCCCGTGTGTTGGACCGGAATGAACGTATGATGTTTCGACCCTTTCCGTTACCTCTTTCGGTGGTGATTCTCTCGTCCGCCGTCCTCTTGCTGCATCTCGTTGCCGCACTGTTCACCTCTTACGGATATTTTCGCGATGAACTGTATTATCTGATCTGCGCGGAACGGCTGGATTGGGGGTATGTCGACCATCCTCCCGTGAGTGCCGTGCTGTTGCGGATCAATACCGCCCTGTTCGGAGATTCGCTTGTTGCGGTCCGGCTGATTCCTTCCGTTGCTCATGCGGCGGTCATCCTGCTTGCCGGCGTCATTACGCGGAAATTCGGCGGAGGAACGTTCGCGCAATTCCTTTCGGCTGTCTGTATGTCTGCCGCGCCGGGATTGTTGGGAATGTTCGGGATCTATTCGATGAATGCGATCGACATCCTCTTGTGGGGAGTGATCGTTTGGCTTTTGTTGAATCTGATTGAAACAGGAAACAAACGGTATTGGATCATGATCGGACTGTTGATCGGCCTCGGGCTGATGAATAAAATAAGCATGGCGTGGTTGGGAGCGGGGATCACCGTGGGACTCCTTGCCACGCCGCTGCGGCGATGGCTCCTTTCTTCCTCTCCGTGGATCGCAGCCCTGATCGTTGCGACGGTCTTCGCACCGTATGTTGTATGGAATGCGGTGAACGATTTTCCGCACGTTGAATTTGCGAAGAATGCGTCGACGTGGAAATATGCGTCGCTCGATCAACTTTCCTTTCTGAGCGGCATGATCCTCCATTTTCATCCGTTGACGCTGCCGGTCTGGATCGCCGGATTCTGGATGCTCTTCACCGATCCGAACAAAGAGCGGCGCCTGTTCGGATGGATCGCCGTAACGGTGTTGCTGATACTTCTGTTGAACGGACGAAGTAAAACGGAATATTTTAATCCCGCCATCATCATTCTTTTTTCCGCCGGATCGGTCTGGATCGAGCGGCAGCGAACGTCGTCGTGGAAGTCCGCCGTTACACGACTCTATGCCGCGGTTATCCTGGCGTTCGGCGCGGTGTTTGCACCGTTCGCGGCGGATATCCTTCCTCCAAAAACGTTCATTGCCTATTCGGCTGCCATCGGCATTGTGCCGGAGAGTTCGGAGGGAAAACAATTGGCAGAACTTCCGCAGCACTTTGCGGACCGTTTCGGCTGGCCGGAAATGGCGGCGACGGTCGATACGGTGGTGCAGCGGCTTTCTCCGGAGGAGAAAAAAAGAACCGTCATCTTCGGACGGAATTACGGCGAGGCGAGTGCGATCAATTTTTTCGGCAAACAACGGGGTTTGCCGCCGGGGATTTCCGGACATAATAATTATTGGCTGTGGGGACCCGGAACGGATTCGTTGTCGACCGTGATCGTCATCGGCGGGGAGGCCGATGTCTTGCGCAGATTGTTTCGCACGGTCGAACAGGCGGCCGTACACTCCCATCCGTTGGCAATGCCGTATGAGAGCGGACTGCCGATATTTATCGCACGCGAACCGATACTTTCCCTCCGGGAGATCTGGAATCGGACCAAACATTATGATTGATTCGATCGGCGGTCTTAGTACGAGGATTTGATCGGACCGAAATGACAAAAACGATAATAAAAAAACCCGGGATCTTCTCCCGGGTTTTTTGTTGTCTGTTCTCCGATCAGGAAAATTACTTCACCAGCGTCATCTTTTTGGTTTCGACGAAGCTGCCCGATTTTAATGTGTAAAAATATGTTCCGGAGGAGAGACCGGCTGCATCGAAGGTCACTTCGTGCGTTCCGGCCGCCACTTTGCGGTTGACGAGCGATCCGACCCGTTGTCCGAGCATGTTGGTGATGAACAATTCCACATGCCCTTCCGACTGCACCGAAAAGCGGATGGTGCTTGTCGGGTTGAAGGGATTCGGATAATTTTGTCCGAGCGTGAACATTCCCGGAGCCGCATCCGATACCCGACGGACATCAGTCGTGGCAACTTTGCTTTCCAGAATGATCACGGCGGCGTCGGTCGTATTATTCCGCGTCCTCAGATTGGCAAGGAGGATCTCTTTGCGATTGTCTCCGTCCAGATCGTTCGCCACGGCGACGTTCCGGAAATCGTACGTGGAGTCGAACTTCGCATGATACACCGAATCCCACGTATAACTTCCCATAGCGTCATACGGACCGGAGTTGTATTCCAGCCGGTATAAATTCCGGTGTTTCCTCCCTGCACCGACGGCATAATATTCCACCTTTCCGTCACCGTCTAGATCACCGATATCACCGCCTTCGAGACTCCAGGAATCATGTTCGGCACCGTCTACCCAGGGACTGATCTGTTTGGGACTGGTTTTGGTCAGTGTCGAAACATCGGCTACATTGGCAATATAAAAGACGGCGCCGGGATTGTCGCCGTCACCCGTGATTCCGGCAGAGAACATTTCCAGTTTACCATCTTTATTTGCATCGTAAAATTTCATCGCATGGCGGAATCCGATATCGTGGGGATCGGTTGCTTCATCGATTTCGGCCTGGAGAACATACGTGTTCGGGGCGGTGGCCTCATAGATGGATAATGTTAACATATCCCACGTGGCAACCCAGATCTCCTTTTTTCCGTCTCCGTCGAAGTCGACAATACCAAGATCATACACGGCGCCCCCTTTGAGGACGGCGGAAGAGTCGATAAATTCCCGTTCGAATGAGCTGAATCCGGCGCTGATGTCGCCGAGCAGTTTGAAGACGGAGAGAGTCCGTCCCGCTCCCAATCCGCCGAAATCATCGGAGCGGGAGGTAATGACCATTTCTTTCTCATTGTCGTTGTC
>CAZRWF010000117.1:0-6917 GCA_964603685.1 uncultured Chitinophagaceae bacterium | reverse complement strand
CCGGACGGGAAAATTCTTGCCGCCGGATATGTAGAGCCGAATATCTTGTTGTGGCACACGACGCTTCCGTTCGAATATTATACCATCCTTTCCGGACACACCGGTGCGGTTTCCGCACTTTGTTTTTCACCGGATGGTTCGTACTTTGTCTCCGGCGACACAAACGGAACCATTCTGGTCTGGTCGATCTCACACCAATGGAAATGACATGATCTCCGGTATCGGCATCGATATCATAGAAATCTCCCGAATTGAAGAATCGATCGCTGAATACGGCGATGCCTTCCTGCACAAACTGTTCACGCAAAACGAAATCGACTATTGCCGGTCAAAACAATTTCCGGTGCAGCATTTTGCCGCCCGATTCGCCGCCAAAGAGGCCTTCAGCAAAGCGGTCGCGACCGGGTGGAGCGGCGAGTTTGAATGGAAAAATATCGAAATAACGAACAGTTCCACCGGTAAACCGGATGTTCTCCTCCACGGAAAAACCGCCGAAGCGTTGTCGCGGCACTCCGTGCTGCTCTCGATGTCCCACTCGGACTCGAGCGTCATCGCCTTTGTGGTGATCGAACAGCGTCCGTAATGGACGCTGGAATGCGGGATATCGGGAGGAAAAAACGGTCAACCGGATCCTCCTCAAAACGAATCGTGAAAGGCATTCCATGAAAAAAGCACAATCCACCGCGGTGCTTCTCCTCTCATTGATTTTCTTTTCGTGCGAAACGGCCACCGATTCCGGCGGACCGGGAGGAGGCGGCCCAACGATGTTGACGGCAGCTCCCGCTTCCGTTGAACTTGCTGTCGGATTTTCTTCCTCCGTCAGCATCTCCGGCGGCTCCGGCGGATATTATATCAAGTCTGTTTCCGATTCCACCATCGTCTGGGCACAGAGTCAATGGTCCTTCTACCAACCATACATTCTTCTCATGGGAATGAAGGTCGGAACGGCGACCGTGCTGGTGGAGGACAGTGCCAAAACCGCGACGGTGTTGATTACGGTGACGGTGAAAACGATGATTTCCAATCCGAAGGAGATTAAAACACGCACCGGGAGGAGCGGCGTGTTTTATGTGTACGGCGGATCGTCGCCGTATTCCATCCATCAACCTTCGAGCGCCGGTATTGCTTCCGTCACCCAGTCAAGAGCCGGTTCCAACGGATTTGAATATACGGCAAACACGATCGGGTCGACGTCGGTGACGATCAAGGACAATTCCACACCCCCCAACACGGTTACCATCCCGATCACGGTCTCCGCCGTTCCGCTTTTCACTGTGCCGGGTTCGGTCTCGTTCAACTCATCGCAAGGGAATTTTGAAACATCGGGGATCGTACCGAACGGGATTCTAGGATTGTTGATGTCGCTTTCCAACGATGCGGGTGCGGGGGGTGTCTATCTCACGAGTACGTTCACCACGGAAAAGCTGATGCTGATCCTTGGTTATAAAAAGCGTCCGGACGGTCTCTACGATGCGATCGCATTTGGCGTTGAACTCACGACGTACGGTGCACGGACCGTTGCGTTCGATACGAACTATCAGACCATCTCGTCGTTGAACCGGGCGCAAGGATCGGTGATCTTCGGCGTGAATCCGTCGCTGAATACGAGCAACGGTTCATTGTATCGCCTCCATGCCGGCTCGGTCGTTTTCACCAACATGACGGCGACGGCGGCGTCGGGAACGTTCTCGGGCACGGGAGCACTCTCCGTCAATGGCGTCCCATTTCCCGGACAAACCATCTCGGTGACGAACGGCGTTTTTTCCGTACCGATGATCGAAGATGAATTTTATCTGGGCTCCGCGATGGATGCGAACAGTGAAAAAAGCGGGATACATCGTCTCCTGCAGAATATGGCGAAGGAATTGAAGGAACGGATGATTCAACAGCAGCGATAGTATTGTCGTTACACCAAACGTTTAATGTGAACGAACTCGCTGCTCTGATCAACGTGGGTCGGCGTTTGACGCATGGAACGTCACTCTTTTGCTCAATGAGCTGAGTGACGAAAAAGAGGAATCGTTATTCGATCGGCACACGCCGTCCGTCGGCGGTGAAGATCAGCAATCCGTTTTCGGATTGCAGCGAAGAGCGCTTAAAGGTAAGAGAACCCGCCGTTGTTCGGGAGATTTCCTGCAAGGACGAGGAATACGTGATGAACATCGGATCGGCATACAACCAATGATGGTCCGGATCGGTTCGGACGAGTGATTCCTGCACAATCAAACCGTCGGTTGTCCACAAACAATCCGTGATGATTCCTTCGCTTTTTTTCGTTGTCCGCGCCGTGACCGCTTTCGCCGGTACGGAATAGATCACCGCTTCCCGTTCGCTGACAAATCCGATTTGTGTGTAATCGGTGTTAAATGCCGCCGAACGGAACAAGATTCCCGCATCGCCGACAATCGTCCCTTCGCCGTTCAACACCGCTGCCGATTGCCGCACTTCATCCTCCAAAACGAAATAACTTCCCGCCGCGATGATCTGTTCGTCGTCGGACATGGCGATCTCGTATCCCATCGCATGAGGAAGCGCTGTTTCCCACAATAAAGTCCCCCGGATGTCGAAACGGTGCACCAGGGCGTTCGTCCGGCGGACGTCGGAGGTGAGGAAGGCGACGATGTGTGTTCCGAGCGCGACGGTGATCGTCCGTTCGTAGTTCGGACTCATTTCTTTGAAAAAATTCCATTCCCATGTTTTTTTGCCGGTGGCATCGTACACTTCCGCGAATCCGTCGAACGAATGTGTCACCACGACCACACCCGTCCGTTCGTTCAAGTACGTGGCCGGAAACGGAACGTCGAACGGGATCTGCCGTTCGATCGTGTGAATGGCCGTGCCGTTTTTCGTCACCTGTGCACGAAAGAGATTGTGTTCACCCGCCCGCGCCGCACCGCCGGTCCGCTCGACCGTCAACGCATATTGCGCCGGAAGGATCGATACGGCTATCAAGAGGAGAAGGGATACTGTTTTCATCGGTACTTTCCGGTCATTTGGTAAGGATCAGTTTTTTTGTATCGGAAAAATCTTCCGTGCGCAGTCGGTAAAAATAGACGCCCGAGGCGAGTCCCGCGGCGTTCCACGGGAGGGAATATGTTCCGGCGTGTATTACGCCGTCATAGATCCGGGCGACCTCTTTTCCCAGCACGTCGAACACCGACAGCGACACCGTGCCGCTGCGCGGCACGGAAAATTGAAATACCGTTGATGGATTGAACGGGTTCGGAAAATTTTGTGCCAGATGGTACTCGGTCGGAATATTCGCCGATGCCGGCTGCGGAACCGACGTGGCGATGCCGAAATATCCGAGCACTTTTGTCATCACTGCATCGCGGCTCGGTTTGTCGTGAATTGTCTCGAAGGGAAATCCCATAAACACCACTGCGCCGGGTGCCGTTCCGCCGCTGAACGTTCCGGAGAATGCGGTGATCGCATTGCGGCCGTTGCCATACGTCGCCACGACCGAACTGCCGCCGAACACATTCACGTAATCGGGATAATCTTCCGTGTAGGCCGAACCGGAGCCGGTTGTACCATAACCGAACGAGACGCCGCTCAAAAATCCGGAACCGGTCACCGTATAATTTCCCGCAGCGTCGCCGGCATAATCCGTTTTCATGTAGTTGTTCAGAAAATTCCGGTCCGCTTCGGACGGTCCGCTGGCACGATCGAGATCGTACGCGATCTCCGAACCCGCTGCAAAAATTTTTCCACCGGCTTTCAGATATGTGGATGCCCGCACTTGTTCGCTGGCGCCGAACGTTTCATCCGTGGAACTTTCGTCTCCGAACAACCACACCACGGCGTCGTACCCGGAAAGGGAAGTCGTTCCGTCCACCACCGAGCGGTTATGCGCCGTTTCGAAGCGGACATTCACCGACTGGCCTGCCGTCATCGCGAACGGGTGGGACGGTTGTGTATAACTTCCGCCGGTCCGGTCAAAAGAATCGATGATCAGTACTTTTTTTCCCGCCAGATTCGGGCGGACACCGTATGTGTCGCTCACCCCGCTTTCATTGGTGATCGCGGCGGAATCGACCGCCGTCAGCCGGAAAAAGACCGGCGTCGGCGAAGTGATGCCGGTGAAGACCGCCGAGGTGCTGTTTCGGCCGAGTACCGATTCGTCCCGCTGCAATGTCCACGTCGTACCATTCACCGAAGAATACAGCCGGTATCCCTTCAGGTCCGGATCGGTGTTGGCGTACCAGGAGACGGTGATCCTGTTGGTGGAATCGTTGACCACCGAACGGAGCACCGGCATGGCAGGAGGGACAACATCTTGATTGGAAATTTCGAACGGTAAAAACAGAGAATCCATATTGCCGTGTGTATCCATAGCGTAGACCATCAATTGGTACGGACCGGGTGCGAATGCCGCGGCGTTGAGCGACGCGTTCACGACGTTCTGTTTAGGGGATGTTCCGATGTTGCCGGCGCCGTTCGTCAAATAATAGATATGCTGCGACGTGGTAGATGTGAGTGTGTAGGCAATGTTCGAATGATCGTCGTTCGGTTTCCAGTCGAACTTGTACCGCACGCCGTTGGCCGGAGGGGTGTAAACGATGGTAGACTTGTCCGCCGAATAAATTTTGTATCCGTTCTGATACACACCGTTGTTGGAAGTCGACCCGGTATTTGGAGAAGCGTTGGCGTTTACCTCCACCATTTGTGAAACGATGTCGAACAATCCGAACACTTTGTTCGTGGTGAATTTCGTCGTCGAATTGTCCTGATACAGTTCAATCGAAAGAACTTTCGGTTTCCACGGATCCACATACGGTTCCAGTCCACCCGTTTTTCGCAAGGAGTTGATTTCGGAATCGAACGCGCCGTCCACCAAATGTGTATGTCCTTGTCCGTTGAGAATATTGCCGAGAATGGTGACTCCTTTGGTCACCGCCTGGCCGATGCTCAAAGCGGGATTCGGTTCGATATGCACGTACGCGATGTTTTTGTTGACGCCGTTCACCGTTCCGGCGACCCGCACATAGGCGCTGGTGCCGGAGACGCTGGAAGGGGAGATTGCCGTGATCTGTCCGTCCAGCACGGGATACACCGCGGAACCGTCCGCCTTCGGAATGTCCGTACCGTTATGGAAGTGATTGCTGGAAAGCGTATTCCGGAATTCACAGAACGTGCCGGTGATGCTTTGTGATGTGGTGAACGGAGTCACCGGCCATTGATATGAAATGGTATCCTGCGCCGACAGGAAAGAGAAAATCAGAAGGAGAAATACAAAGATCGTTTTCATTCGTGTTCCCGGATAATGGGGTGATGACCGGCCGGCGGTGCGCTGTTACGCTTTCAGCAGATCGAGCGTTTCGTTCACGAAGCGGGGATTGTTGCAGATGATCCCGTCCACCTGCAGTTCCAGCATCCGCTGCACGTCTCGTCCGGTTTTGACGCCGTACACATAGAGAATATACCCTGCGTTATGCGTATCCGCAACCACATCGCCGTTGATCTGAAATTTGCTGCAGACGAAAATTTTCGCTTTGGAATTTTTGACGAGCGTGGAGGGAGATTTCCGGAAATGGGTGATCGGATTGTAGATCACGCCGGTGACGATGGATTCGTCGATTTCCGCCACTTCCTTGATCATTTGGTGATTAAACGAAGTGAAAATCACCTTCGGCAGGACCTTCGCTTTTTCCGCTTCGGCCACGACAATTTCCACGGCGGAAAGATCCGTCGTGCTGACGACATCCGGCTTGATTTCGATATTCAGCCGGACATCTTTTTTGACGAGCGGGAAGACCTCTTTTAACTGGGGGATCCGTTCCCGGTGAAATTTCGGCGAAAACCATGATCCGTTGTCGATTTCGGCGAGCTGGCGTGAATGTTTCTGATTGATGGCGCCGCTGCCGTCCGAAGTGCGCGGAAGCCGGCGGTCATGGAACACCATCGGAACATTGTCCGCCGACAGGCGCACGTCGAGTTCGATCATGTCGCTGCCGGCATCAATCGCCCGATGAAACGCCGCCAGAGAATTTTCCGGCGCTTCATCCGAAAATCCGCGGTGGGCGATAATCAGAGGACGTACTGTGCTCATGCGTGCGTTGGTCGGAAGATGGATACGAAAGGCCGGAATAGTACGACGGCGGTACCGTACACGCCATTGTGTAAAGTGGTGTTGTTGTGATGTTCCATAAAGATCACGCCAATGCCGCGATCATCCGGTTGGACACCTCGTCCACCGATCCTTCGCCGCTGATGGAGGAGAGCAGTCCCAGCGACTCGTAATAATCTTTCACCGGCGCGGTATTTTTTTTGTAGACGGCGATCCGTTTGGTGATCGTCTCCGGCGTATCGTCCGCACGATGTTCCACCTCGGCCCGTTTTAACAACCGTTCCATGATGTGTTCTTCGGTTACTTCCAGATAGAGGACTTTCCGCAGCGCGATCTTCAGTTCTGCAAACATGGATTGGAGCGCCTTCGCTTGTTCCACCGTTCGCGGGAATCCGTCGAGAATAATTCCGTTCGTGCAGGCGGAAGAGAGCAGTACGTTGCGGATCATGCCGATCATGATGTCGTCCGACACCAGATTCCCGGCATCCATAATCGCTTTGGCTTTTTTTCCGAGTTCCGTCTGCTGTTTGATCTCTTCCCGCAGCATGTCGCCGGTGGAAATATGGGGAATGTGGTAACGTGCCGCCAGTATCTTTGCCTGCGTCCCTTTACCGACGCCGGGAGGACCGAATAAAATGATATGCATGGATGAAAGTTATTGTTGAAGTGAATTTCGAAATTAGAAAATTGTAAAACCGGTTAATTTTTTTCTCAATTACTCAATTACTCAATTACTCAATTACTCAATTACTCAGTTCCTCAATTCCCAAATTACTCAATTCCTCTGTTTTCACCGCAAGTTGCCCGCACGCCGCATCGATATCCACCCCTGCGCTGTGACGGATAA